>CALZAP010000224.1 GCA_945614335.1 uncultured Prevotella sp. | reverse complement strand
TCATCCCACCATGGACCTCGACACGGTGAGCTGCCATCCCCAATCATCCGGTAGCGACACAATGATAAGAAAAGACATATATGACGCACTGGCCCGACTGTCGGAAACCCAACGTACTTGCATCACGATGCAACTCATAGACGGAAGGGCTATCGACGAGATTTCGAAGATAACAGGAATGCCGACAGGAACAGTAAAGTCACACTTGAAAAGGGGGAAAGACCTTATGGTTGATTTCCTGAAAAGAAACGGATATTGATGTATTTTGGGAGTTAAGGAGTTAAGGAGTTAAGGAGTTAAGGAGTTAAGACGAATGTTTAAGCCGTGAAAAAGGCTGAAAGGATGCGGAAAGACTATTGTCTTGAACTACTTGAACTCCAAATATAAACTGACAAAGAAAAATGAAAGACGAAAGAGACATAATGCTTGACGACTTCTTTAAGGAAGCGGCTGAGGTTCAGATTTCCGACAACGGATTTACTGAGCAAGTACTCAACGCCTTGCCTGAAAGCAATAGGGTTGAAAACAAGGCGATGAGGAAAGTCAGGCAATGGGCTACTGCATGGAACATCATTTTCATCATAGCCAACATAGCCTTGTTCATACTGATGAAAGGCTGGAACATTGCCTACGACCTTCTGGCAGCACTTATTGCCACAGCACACACTTTCGACTACACATACCTGCTCTTATGGCTGTTGATATTGCCATTGGGCGTGGTAGCCGGTACAGTGTATCTTTTCAGAACATCTTATAGGTTGTTCTGAGCACACGGAATTCCGTGCGACGGTTGAGCTGGTTGCATATCTCCTGCTCTTCCGGTTTCAGTTGCCTGATAAACTCTTCCGAAAGCACATCGTCGGCTTTCAGGAAGTCGTAACGTTCGGCAACCTTTCTCTTTATTGTCTTTGGTTTTTCCTTACCATAGCCCACGGGAGTAAGTCTTTCGCGGGCTATTCCCTTTTCTATCAAATAGTTAACCACCGACTCCGCCCTTCTCTGCGACAGCTGCTTGTTGTATGCGGCAGAACCTTTATAGTCGCAATGGGCACTCAGTTCGATGGTGATGTTCGGATTCTCGTTAAGCAGTTTCACAAGCTCGTCGAGCGAGGTCTTCGACTCCGGACGCAATGTGGCACGGTCGAAGTCGTAGAAGATGTTGTCGATGAGCACAGGAGCCATGATGGATGCCAACGGAAACTGCAGCACAGTGTCGCACGACTCGCTCGCGGGTTCCACTCTCAGCTGTTGCTGATGATTGAGGAATCCCTTGCATGTACCGAGAAACACATAGTCCACGTTTGGCTTTATCTGCTGTGTGAACGACCCGTCGCCCTTCACGTTGAGCTTAAGGTTTGTGCCGTCGTTGCCTACCATATATACTATGGCGGCAGGCAGTTCATATCCGTCTTTCTCGTAAACCCAGCCAGTTACTGTCTGCACTATTTCAGGATTGTAGAAACTGAAGATATGGTCCCAGCCGCGGGCATCGCCTCGGTTTGACGAGAAGTAGCCTTGGTTTTTGAGTCCGTCGAAAGTCATTCCGAAGTCGTCGGCCTCGGAGTTTAGCGGATAGCCTGGATGTTCTATCACATATCCGTTGCCTATGGTGTCTCTCTTTGCAATAAAGATGTCGAGTCCTCCCATTCCTGGATGTCCATTGGAAGAAAAGTAGAGGTCGCCATTTGGCCTGAAAGTAGGAAACATCTCGTCGCCTTCGGTATTTATCTGACTGCCAAGGTTTTCCACTCCACCTTCCACACCATCTTTTCCAATACGGATTTTCCAGATGTCGAGTCCTCCATATCCTCCGGGCATGTCGGAGGAGAAGTAGAGCCACTGTCCGTCGGGCGAAACTGCCGGATGGGCGAAACTGGAGAGTGTGTCCTTTGAAATGGTGAGCACTGAAGACTTTCCCCATGTGGCGTCGTTACGCTGCGAAGTGCATATAGTGGCGTAACGAGGATACGAAGGGTCGCTCTTGCATTGGGTGAGATACATGGTGCGTCCGTCGGGCGAGAAAGAGCATGCTCCCTCGTCGTAGTCGCTGTTGAGTTCAGTGTCGATGTTCTGTGGCTTGGTCCATTTTCCTTTCTCGTCTTTCTGAGAGAAGAAGATGTCGGCAGTCTTTGTTCCTGTTATACCGCTTAGTTCGTCACCCTTGGTTGAAGGTCTTGTGGAAGTGAAGTAGAGCCTGTCGTTGTCTTCTCCCGAAAGCATTGGCGAATAGTCAGCCCTTCTTGACTGAAACACGTTTTCGCGTTTCACGGTATATGCCGACCCGTCCTTTTTCCATTGGGCAGCATTCTTTGCCGAGAAGAGTCCGTTTTTGGCGAGAGCAGAATGGGGCAGGCTGTCGGTAGCAGTGGCGAAAGCCTTTTCCGCCTGTCGGTAGTTGCCGGTTTTCATGAGTTGCTGGGCGAGTCGCAGGTGTGTGAGCGAGTCAGCCTGGTTGTATCTTATCACGTTGTTGTAGGCCGCAACGGCTTTTTGTGAGAAGTTGATACGTCGGTAACACTCAGCTAGTTTCTTCGCTCTCTGTCCTCTTGTAGTTCTTTCTTTAGTGGGAGTGTTGGTATAAGCTTTTTTATACTGTTCAGCTGCATCGAAGTATTCTCCGATGGCAAGGTACTGGTCGCCTTTCTTCATATAGGCGTCGGCTCCACACGATGCAAGAGTCCAAACAAATACCCAAACTAATATATACCCAAAATTATTCTTCATCGACTTCGTCTATGCCTGACCTTTTTTATTTTTTTAATTTTTAATTCTTTAATATTTTAATTCTTTAATTCTTTAATTCTTCATTAAAAGCCTGTCTATACGTGCATCCTTCTTTCCATCGGCTGCAACCATAGGCAGTGTTTCCCTTTATGAGATGGCCTTTTCCGCAGAGAGGACACGGCTTGCCCACAATCTCGTCTTTCAAGGGTTGTTGCGGCTTTGGCGTTGGTGCAGGCTTTGGAGCCTGAGCCACCTTTGGAGCCATTTTTTTCTTCATGTCCTCGTCGGTGAGGGTCGTGACATGGCGGTTGCTGTTGTCTGCCAGAACGTCGTGCACAATCTGTGTTATCTGCACTTTCAGTTCCTCAATAAACTGAGCGGGATCATACTTCTTTGCTTCTATGTCGCGAAGTTTCTTCTCCCATATGCCAGTCAGCTCGCAGCTTTTCAGGAGTTCTTCCTTTATGGTGTCGATGAGTTCAATGCCTGTAGGAGTGGCAATGAGGTTTTTCCTTTCGCGCTTTATATATCTTCTTTTAAACAGGGTCTCAATGATGGATGCGCGCGAAGAAGGTCTGCCGATGCCGTTTTCCTTCAGTGCGGCACGAAGTTCCTCGTCTTCCACAAACTTTCCCGCAGTCTCCATTGCCCGGAGAAGTGTGGCCTCGGTATAGAACTTTGGCGGTGTGGTCCATTTCTCGGTGAGCGAAGGCACGTGTTCTCCGCTCTCTCCCTTCACGAATGGAGGCAGTGTGCGCTCCTCGCTGTCGGTTTGTTCGGCAGTCTCGGTCTCTGCCGTCTTCTTGTATACCGCTCTCCAACCCTCGTCGAGAATGGTCTTTCCCGA
>CALZAP010000223.1 GCA_945614335.1 uncultured Prevotella sp. | reverse complement strand
TGGTCTCAAACACCAGTGGAGCAATCCGTGCCGGTTCGACCCCGGCTCTGGGTACTTTGGAATTTCAAACGCCCTGCAAGTTGATGCTTGCAGGGCGTTTTTTTTGAGGAGTGAGGAGAGGGGAGAGAGGAGTGAGATTACATAGCAAAGCCCTGAGTACATTGAGGCTCAATGCTTTTTTCGCTTTCGCTCATCATCATATCTCACTCCTCTCTCCTCACTCCACTCTCCTCCCTCCACTCTCCTCCCTCCTCTCTCCTTCCATAAAAAGGAATTTATGAACAGTTTGTTCCCTTTTATGAATACGTGTATCTAAAAAGAAATGAGTACCTTTGCACCCGATTTATTTAGTATGACATGAAATTATTATTGTTCACATTTGCTTTAATGCTTTGCCCTACGGCCGTAGAGGCTCAGGAGAAGCTCACACTTAAGCAATGCCTTGATATCGGCATTGAGAATAATCTGTCGCTGAAAGTCGCCAAAGGAGAGATTGTAAAAGGCAAACACAACATCAGCGAAAACCGTTCAAGACTGCTGCCGCAGATTAATTTCGCGGCATCGCTAAACGATAACTTCGACCCGCCTGTGTCTGTAACCGACGGTACGGCTTACGGAAAAACCTACAACGTGACGAAAACGTTGCAGTATAATTCTTCGGCGGCATTGTCGTTGCAGATGCCTTTGTATAGCCAGACGGCACTCACCGCACTGGAAATCTCGAAGACACTCGACAACCTTAACCAGCTTTCTTATGAGAAGGCCAAGGAGGACTTGATAATGCAAATTAGCAAGACCTATTATCTGATTCAAAACACTACGGAACAGATCTCCTTGGTAAACGACAACATAAGGCGACTCACCGAACTGAGAGATATCACGCAGGCCTTCTTCGACAATGGTATGGCGCTCGAGGTAGATCTCAAGAGAGTGAATGTCAACCTTGAGAATATCACTGTTCAACTCGACAACGCCAAGGCTATGCTTGCTGAGCAGTATAACATGCTGAAATATGTTATCGACTACCCATTTGAGAAAGACATACTTGTGGAGGAAATGTCTGTAAACGATGTAGAGTCTGCCGACCTTTCGGGACTTAACACCAGCCTTTACGAACTCCAGCTCATGCAGAAAAAACTGCAGCTTGCCGAGCAACAGAAGAAGTTGGCCAAGGACGGATACCTGCCTACATTGGCATTGAGCGCCAACTGGGCGTATACTGCCTATACCGACAAGTTCAAAAACTGGTTCCACTCAGGAGAGTCTAACCACTGGTACCAGTCAAACGGCATCGGACTGTCGCTACGCGTTCCCGTTTTCGACGGATTTGAGAAACGGTCGAAAATACGTAAGGCACAGGCAGACATCGACAATGCGAAACTGTCGTACGAAAACCTGCTGAAAAACATGCAGACACAATATGCAAACGCCATTAACGACCTTGCCAACAATCGTCGTAACTACAACAAGCAGCGCGACAACTATCGTCTTGCCGAAGACATCTACGGAGTGACTGTCGACCGCTATCGTGAGGGCATCGTGTCGATGGTGGAGGTGTTGCAGGATGAGATGAGCATGAGTGACGCTCAAAACAACTATCTCACCGCCCACTATAACTTCAAGTTATCCAACCTCACGGTACTGAAACTTACAGGGCAATTGGGAAGGTTAATAGCCGAGAAGTAAAGTGTTGGTAAGGAGGGAGTTAAGGAGAAGTTTCCTTGAGCGAAGCGAAAAAAGGAGTTAAGCCAAATGTTATTGCGCTTATCCAATGCTCAAAACTATTGGCCCATTATAACTCCCCATTATAACTCCCTTCTAACTTCCCCAAAAAAATAAGTACTTGCAAAAAACTTAAAAATATACATAACGATGGAAGATAAAGAAAAACAGATGACTGCCGAAGAGAAGGCAAAGAAACTGAAAAAACAACGTGCAAGACAAATGGTTGTAAGCCTCATTGGAGTGGGTGTGCTCGTGTGGGGTATAATAGAGGTGGTGTGCATGTTTCTCGATTTCAAAAACAACGAGACCAGCAACGACGCCCAGGTAGAGCAATATCTCTCTCCTGTCAACCTGCGTGCCACTGGATATATAAAGAAGATTTATTTTACTGAACATCAAGATGTTAAGAAAGGAGATACACTGCTCGTGCTCGACGACAGCGAATACCGCATACGGGTGATGGAGGCTGAGGCCGCTCTTAAGGACGCCATGGCTGGCAAGACTGTTATGGGCGTCACAAAGCAGACAACGGAGAAGTCGGCCGACGTGTATGAGGCGTCGATAGCCGAGATAGAGATACGCCTCTCAAAGCTTGAGAAAGACCGTCAGCGCTATCAGAACCTGGTGGAGCGCAATGCAGCCACTCCCATCCAGCTCGAACAGATTGAGACGGAATATGCCGCAACAAAAAAGAAGCTCGACGCCACACGCCGACAGCAGAAGGCCGCTTACTCGGGAGTCAACGAGGTGAGCAACCGTATTGCAAATACAGAGGCTGCCATCGAAAGAGCCACCGCCGCATTGGAAATGGCTAAGCTCAACCTCTCTTATTGCGTGGTGACGGCTCCTTGCGACGGAAAGCTCGGACGACGCTCTCTCGAGGAAGGACAGTACATCAACGCCGGACAGACCATTACCTACATACTGCCGGAGACGCAGAAGTGGGTTGTCGCCAACTATAAGGAGACCCAGGTGGAGAACCTCTATGTGGGCCAGAAGGTGCGCATGACTGTCGACGCCTTGAGCGACAAGGTGTTCGAGGGAAAGGTGACAGCCATCTCAGGTGCCACCGGTTCAAAGTTTTCTCTCGTGCCTACCGACAACTCAGCAGGCAACTTCGTGAAGATACAGCAACGTGTGCCGGTTCGCATCGATTTTGTCAATCTGTCAAAGGAAGACAACGACCGTCTGGCTGCCGGTATGATGGTGGTTGTGAAAGCCGAGAGAAGATAATATTATGAACAAGAATTTCCCGTTCTATAACTGGGTGCCCAAGCCTCTCGGAATAATCTTTCTGATACTGCTTTTCATACCTATCATGACCGTCAGTGGCGTCTATTCAGCAAATAGCAGCGAGATGGTCGGGGGGCTGGGCATACAGTCAGAACATATATCGTTTGTGGGATTTGTCACTTCTGTGGGAATGGCGGCTTTCTCGCCGTTCTTCTATACCGTGGTGTGCCTGAGGCGCCAAAAGCTGATGAGTCTCATCGGATTTCCTATCCTCATTGCCTTGAGCTATGTCTGCGCACGCACCGAAAGCGTGTTTGTGCTCGGACTGTGCAGCTTGATTATGGGTTTTGTGCGTCAGACGCTGCTCATGACCACCCTGTTCACGCTCATAAAGTATGGCTTCCGTATCGAGGCCACCAACAACCTCACTGCCGGCAATGAGCCTCTTACAGAGGAGGCCTGGGACAAGCTCGACACCGAGAAGACCACCTCTATGCCCACCATCTACTTCTTCTTCATGGTGCTCGGACAGATAGGCACATGGCTCACGGCATGGTTCGCCTACTACTACGAGTGGCAGTATGTCTATTATGCCATGATGGCGTCAATGCTCG
>CALZAP010000222.1 GCA_945614335.1 uncultured Prevotella sp. | reverse complement strand
CCAAGGCACCGAGCAGGGCGGGATGGTCGCTTGTCATACGAATGTCGGTGTAAGTGTTGACGGCACTCTCAGCGGCGAGATACAATCCGTCGGAGTTGAATGCCAAGGGCGACAACTTGTCAATCACCTTTTGCGCGTCTTCCATCGGTGCGAGTCCGCGTCTCGTTCTCCACTTCTGCGACATGTCAAGTGCGGTGAGCCAATATGAGAGTTCGAAGGGAGGGTTAATCGTGGAGTCGGCCTTGAGGGTCTCTTGTGCGGGAATGCAGCCACGCAGGATATATCGGTCGCGGGGGGCGTCATATTCGGCGAAATCAGTCATGAAGAGGGCTGTCTCATCCACGAGCTTGCCGTATTTGTCCAATACCTTGGCGCGCTCATCATCAGATTTTGCCGCACGGTAAAGCAGTTCAGCCATATAGGTGAGATGGGGCTGCTGCCATATCAGGAACGAACCGACATTCGACGGGGCTTCCTCAGCCGAGGGGTCGGTCATCTTCATCCATCTCACTCCCTTGAATCCCTGGCGTTGGGCTATCAGGCGCGCCTTTTCCTCAGCCGAGGCATACCAGGAGAGCTGGCGGTCGAGCAGTTCGGGCTTGTTCCACAGTCCATAATGAACGAGATGCCACCATGTCATTTCGAGGTGGAACTTTCCGAACCATGAGTTATATGTGAGTCCGGTTTCCTGCGGGGGGATATTGCCAGCCTCCTGCGCTCCCATAAGATACTGGCTGAGGATGATGCGTCGCTCAAGTTCGGCAGCCCTCTTGTCCTTCACATTACCGAGGTCGATGAATCCGCCTTCGTTCCAATATGCACTCCAGCGATTGGCAGAGGCCTTGGCGCATGAGGCGAAGTCGGGGGTGGCGGGGAATTTCGCATTATTCCCGTATTTTCCGGATAAACCGGATTTATTGGAATCCTCTTGGAATAACGCCGAGAATGAGAGGCTATTTCCTTTTGCCTTGAGAACAATCCTGTGCTGTGCCGTTTGCTTGATCTCAGCACTGCCTTTCCATGATACATATATATAATATGTTGTGTCATCGAGCTTACGCGTGATTACGGCGGAGTTCTTTCCCGCCTTCAACGTTGTGGTGTGGAGATTATCAGCGGCATCCCACTTGCAGGCATCGTCGCAATGTCCGCCTGAGGGATAGGCAAAACTGAATGCCACTCCTATTGCTGACTTTTTAGCGGATGAACTGCCGTCTAAAGAGATATTTGAAGCTATGCAATCTGCATCGGGCGAGCATACCGTCTCAACGTGATATTTCATCCCCCCGTATTCAAACTTACTGTCAATCTTTCCTGTCCAAAGGTCCAGGTTCTGGTCTATGCCCTTAATCTTCGAAGCGTCGGAGATGTCGAGACCTATAGTCCCGAGATGAAGGCGATGGGGATTTGCCCTAAGGTAATCCACTGCCCTGCGCGTCCTTTCGGGCTGCTTTATCTGCAGGGAATAATATTCGGGATGTCCGCGGTGGAAATCGTGGTTTGCCAATGCGTCCTTGGCCTGGAATCCTTCGGTGTTGGGGAACGAGTGCCATCCCCATTCGCTCATCGTTCCGAGTGGCACGCCTTTGGAATAATCGCGCGGGAATGTCTGTAGTCCCGTGGCATCAACGGTAAAGGCAAACCGCCCGTTTCCAACTGTCAGCGAAGACAGTGAGTCCATGCTGGTGACATGAGGGCTATGGCGTGTCACCACCTTAAGCCTGTCAATCTTTTCGGCAGCTACTGCACTGCCCACGACAGCCATACCGAACACAACTGTCGCAATCATTTTTCTGATTTGTTTTTTCATATCTTAGTCATTATTGATTATTTTGCGACAAAATTACTACTTTTTTATCACAATCACAAGCGTTTCACTGATTTTAACGTAATATACCCTCCTTAGTAACTATCCAGTTGGTATAATTTTAAACACAAAGACACGAAGAAACAAGGCATTTTTAGCTGATGGAAGATACAGAGAGCAGCAAAGCTGCTTTGAACAAAGTCCACAAAGTTTTCCCTACCGCAAGACTTTGTGGCGACTTTTAAGTCGCTTGTTGTCTTTGTATCTAAAGAAAGCCTTTGTTTCTTTGTGTCTTTGTGTTTAAATTCAACTAACAGATGTATTGAATGTGTTTAATTCCTAATGTAGTTATTAAAAAAGAATAAATATTGGGAGGATTATGCTCTTCTTCGGGAAATAACTCGTAACTTTGTCACCGAAAAAAATTGAATTAACATAATAAAGCAATGGGAAGAAACAAGTTTTCACAACATGAGATAGACATCATCGGCAAGCTGCTGCGCAGGAAAAACGCCGGCACGAGATTCCAGCAGAAGATGATAAGACACCAACTGAGGGTGAACTTCGAGTTCAACATTTCCGACTTCAACGTCCAGGGCAAGGCCTTCGGCGAGGAGGAGCTGCACGAAGCCATCAAGCGCGGTGCAATCCAAATCCTCGACGACGCCACCATTGCCGCCATGAAGGAGAAGCGCGCACGCGACAAGGCCCGCGACGAAGCCGCCAAGGAGCAGGAGGCAATAGACAACAGGGCCACCGACTGGAAGGAAGCTATGAAACAGTGGGAGGAATACCAAAAAGAAAACTAATCAGCCTTCCATCCTGCTATTCCCGCAACTATCTTGCAAATCTCGGTATTGTCGATACGTCCGTGAATCT
This sequence comes from uncultured Prevotella sp., assembly GCA_945614335.1. GTDB lineage: Bacteria > Bacteroidota > Bacteroidia > Bacteroidales > Bacteroidaceae > Prevotella. The sequence continues at coordinate 895 of CALZAP010000222.1, read as the reverse complement.
GTTCGGCACCGGCTCCTATGGCAAAGCAGGGCACGTAGCCATTGCTATGGCTTGTCACCTGCCAGCCCACGAGAGCACACTCCGCAAGGATATTGCGCACAGTCACGGCCAGTTCGTCATCCTTCTGATAGAGGGTCTGCAGGTCATTGGATGTTCCGTTCATTATCTTCTGGAAGGCTTCCTCAAGTCTCTTGGTCTGTTCGTCAGTGAGTTTCACCTTATTCCAGAATCCGAAATTCTCGGCAATGAATGACTTCACGGTATTCCACTCCAATTTGTCGCCCTGCACGTCGTGCATCTTGTGCAGTTCCTTGCCCAGTCGCTCGATGGTGATGCGCTGGTTGCCGATCACGTCAAGATGAAGTTCATACAGACCTCTTGACAACACGAGTCCTCCTGTCTCATGGTCGGCAGTGACAATGATGAGTGTCTCGTCGGGATGCTGCTTATAGAATTCGTATGCCACCTTCACGGCGTTGTCCATATCTATCACTTCGGGTATGAACGCCAAGTCGTTGGCATGGCATGCCCAGTCAATCTTTCCACCCTCAACCATCATGAAGAAACCGTTCTTTTCTCCCTGCTTTTTCATCAGGAAATCGATTCCCGCCCGGGTAATGTCTGTCAGTGTCAGGTCATTGTCCTTGCGGTCGAGTGCATACGGAATGCTATAATGGTCTATCTTGTTGGCCTCATCAGTCTGCAAGAGAATCATCCTTCCTGCGCCCTTGGCCTTGTCTTGATAGTCGGCGTATCCTCTCGCTATGGTAAATCCATTATCTGCAGCCTCCTTATATAGGCTGGGTGCATTAGGATATTCCGGGTCATTAGGCATCGTGAAATCTGAGCCGGCATAGAAATCATTCTGGCTCGCTACCAGTTGCTTACCGATAGT
>CALZAP010000221.1 GCA_945614335.1 uncultured Prevotella sp. | reverse complement strand
CTTTACAATTCCTTTGTTTTGCATTTGTTTATATTGATTTTTTTATTGTTATTTCAATTTAAATGCTTTCTTAAAGCGTGCAAATATAGTGATATTTTTACAATTATGAAAATTTATTTCCACTTTTCTTTGTTTTACCTTGATTTTTTAAGGTTTGTAACCAAATTTTAGCCAACTTATTATCGGATTATGGTCGGAAGCGGTGATTTTGTCATCCACATGGCAGTTGTAAGGAATGAAGTGGTCGGAGCACATGATATTGTCGATTCTCACAAAAAAGCCTTTCTGATTATATGACAAACCGAGTCCTCTTGCCGTCTCCACATAGCAGTCGGTCAATCCCTTTGCCATAACCCTGCGAGTGTATGAGATAGGGTTGTCGTTGAAGTCGCCTGTCACTATCACGGGATATTTCTTCCTGATTCTCTCCACGTATTCGTGCACGGCATCCACTTGCGGCGCTCTTCGCTTGCTTGCCTCTGCCAACTTTGTTGCTATGTATCTGGTGTCGCTCTTGGCAGTCTCGCCTTCCATTGCCTTTTTTATTATCGTCTTGTATTTTGTCTTGTCGTCAGCTGTTAGGCAGTTGCTCTCAAAGTGGTTGTTCACCACTACCACTGTCTTGCCGTTGATGTCGAGATAGAAAGCACAACTGCCGTTTCCCTTGGATTCGTATGGTATGGTTTCCTTTTTGATAATGGGGAATCGCGAGTATATACTTATGCCGTTGAGGATATTCGACTCACCGAATACTGCCTTATCGTGGTGGGCGAATATGCTATCCATCCTGTTCTCTATCGTAGTCTGTATCCATCCGCAGTCTTCCTGCAGACAAAGGATGTCGGGCTTCGTCTTCTTGAAATAGTTTATGATGTCTTCTGGGGCCTGTGGGTTATGCTCGCTGCCTCGCCCGTTGAATCCGTGTACATTATACGACATCACCTTTATCGCCCCTATCGGTGTCTCGTGTGGCATATTGAATGGTATATACGTGCGCACGGGTGCGTAGGTCACAATGAATCCCAAAAAGGGGATTATTGCCATTCTTTTGCAGAAGATGAGCCAAAAGACAAGAAAACCGAGATTTACCACTAATAATAGTGGGAATGTCAGGCCCACAAGAGAGAGTAGGGGATGATTGGCGGGATTCACATAGTCGGAGAACCCCACAATCAACATGATGATTATAGTGGCTACGTTGGCCCCTGCAACCATCTTGCGTGTGAATGATTTGAGTTGGCTGATCATCTTTCCTGACTACTGTCAAACAAGGTCTTCTTTTCCTCTTTGGTAAGACTGTCGTATCCGCTGCGTCTTATCTTGTCGAGAATACGGTCAATCTCGTCTTGGTTTTTCTTTTTCTGCTCGTTGTATTGCCAGTCGCTTTCTTTTGAGCCGCCCCTCGTGGCGTGCATGTTAGAATAGCCGGATTCCCCGGAATATCCTGAATCTCCGCTTTTCCCTGTACGCTGTTCGAAGTTGCGCTTGAGATTTTCGAAGAATTGCCTTCCTCTCATTTTTCCGTAAGAGTCACTGCCGGGATGATTGTTCCAATAGCGTATCATGAAGAATCCGAAGAGCATGCCGCCCAGGTGTGCCATGTGTGCCACGTTGTCACCAGGAGTGCCGATGGCAGAGAATAGTTCGATGGCCACATATATCATCACAAACCACTTTGCCTTAATTGGTATCGGCAGTGGGAATATGAATATCCTCTCGTTGGGGAATATCATTCCGAAGGCGAGCAGAATGGAATATACTGCTCCCGAGGCACCTATTGTTGTCCACATGTTGAGTTGTCCCGACAGTTGGCGTCCCACCTCAAACAACTCCAACAATCCGATGCTTGGGTCTTGGCCTTTTATCATGAAATAGAAGGAGAAGAACTGGGCTATCTCCTGCATTATTCCGGCACCGACACCACAAGAAATGTAATAAAATAAGAATTTCTTTGGTCCCCATACATTTTCTATTACCACACCGAACATCCACAGTGCAAACATGTTGAACAAGATGTGTGTGAATCCGGCATGCAGGAACATGTATGTGACCAACTGCCACAGGTGAAACTCGCTTGCCATGAAGAAGTGGAGTCCCAACAATGAGTTGAGATCCACACCGCTTGTTTCCATCATCAATGTCACCAAATATGCGATGATATTGATAATCAGCAGATTTTTTGTAACTATTGGTATGTTGCGCATATTCCTTTTCTATAAATTTGTTGTTACTTATTTAAATAATCACTTTTTCGGGCGCAAAATTACAAAAAAATCCCTCAAAAAAGTCATTATTTGGCCTTAATAGATAAAAAAAACAATAAAAACAAGATTTTTTTTGGTTTTTTGTTGTTTTTCTAAATTCTTTACCCTATATTTGCAGTGGAAAACCCAAGAATATCTATCATTATCACCAATAAAAATAATTAAAGTTATGAACAAAACAGAATTAATTGAGAAGATCGCAGCTGGTTCAGGTCTGACAAAGGCTCAGTCAAAGGCAGCTCTCGACGAGACAGTAAAGGCAATTAAGGAAGCCCTTGTTGCTGGTGACAAGATTGCTTTGGTAGGCTTTGGTACATTCAGTGTTGGCGAGCGTCCTGCTCGCGAGGGTATCAATCCTCTCACAAAAGAGAAGATTCAGATTGCCGCTAAGAAGGTTGCCAAGTTTAAGGCCGGTGCGGAACTTGCCGATTCCCTTAACTAATATTCAAGTGAATTAGTAAAAAAAAATGAGTGGAAGCTTTTTGTCTTCCACTCATTTCTTTTTTATGGCTGTTTGCCGATGTAAGCCAAGATGCCGCCGTCAACGTATAGTATGTGACCGTTGACAAAGTCAGATGCATCCGAGGCCAAGAACACTGCCGGTCCCATGAGGTCATCGGGTGTTCCCCATCGTGCGGCGGGGGTTTTCGATATGATGAAGCGGTCGAACGGGTGACGGCTTCCGTCGGGCTGTATCTCGCGCAGAGGTGCTGTCTGCGGTGTGGCGATGTATCCCGGACCGATACCGTTGCACTGTATGTTGTGCTCACCGAATTCCGAGCATATATTGCGTGTCAGCATCTTCAATCCGCCTTTTGCGGCAGCATATGCCGATACAGTCTCGCGTCCCAGTTCGCTCATCATAGAGCAGATATTGATAATCTTTCCGTGTCCTTTCTTGATCATTCCCGGGATTACAGCCTTCGACATGATGAAAGGTGCGTTAAGGTCGATGTCGATTACCTGTCGGAATTCCTCCACCGACATCTCGGTCATAGGTATGCGCTTTATTATACCGGCGTTGTTCACGAGGATGTCGATAGTGCCTAATTCGCTCTCGATGTCGGCCACCATCTTTTTCACTTGCTCCTCGTCGGTCACGTCGCAGATATATCCTTTGGCGTCGATGCCCTTGGCTTTGTAGTCGGCGAGAGCCTGGTCGAGATGATGCTGTCCGCGGCAGTTGAATGCTATCTTTGCACCTGCCATGGCGTATGCCTCGGCAATGGCGAATCCTATTCCGTATGCTGCTCCTGTCACGAGGGCCACCTTGCCCTCAAGTGAGAATCTTTTGCTGAATGTATCCATCTTTTTAATTTTATTTG
>CALZAP010000220.1 GCA_945614335.1 uncultured Prevotella sp. | reverse complement strand
TTCTTACCGTTCTTTGTTGTGATGATGATCACACCGTTGGCGGCACGTGAACCGTAGATGGCACCTGCGGCGGCATCCTTGAGCACCTGGATGGTCTCGATGTCGTTAGGAGAGAAGTCGCGGATGGTTGTACCCATAGGCACACCGTCGATGACATAGAGAGGAGCTGTGGAGCCGAACGAACCGATACCACGGATGCGAACCGACGGGTCAGCACCAGGCTGTCCGTCAGATGTGATCTGCACGCCAGGCACCTTACCTTCAAGCATTGTAGAGATGTTGGAGTTCGACACCTTCTTCAGTTCGTCTGCATTCACGATAGACACCGAACCGGTGAGGTCTGCTTTTTTCTGCACACCGTAACCCACTACAACCACCTGGTCGAGCACGTTGGTGTCTGATTCAAGTTGAATAGGTTCGAGCGCTGCGCGTCCGCGCACGGCAATCTCACGGGTCTTGTAGCCCATGTAGCTTACCACGATGACAGCATTGCTTTTAGCACTGATGGTAAAGTTACCGTCGAAGTCGGTAATCACTCCGGTTGTCGCGTCTTTCAACCTTACGGTGGCACCGATGAGCGGCTCACCGTTTTCATCAACAACCTGTCCCTTGACCGTAATGGTCGCCTGTGCTACTGAGGCCTGTACTGGCATTGGGCAGAGCGAAACGCCGCCGATGGCACCCAAACATAGCATAACTGAGAATAATTGTTTCCTCATTGTTAATACGTTTTATTAGGTTATAAATTAGAGTTGTTCACTACAATGTTTTTGTTTAATAATTAATAATGGATTGATATACGTCAATGATATAAATCAACGAAATCGGTGCAAAATTAGCACTAATTAGGTTTTATTAGGTGGAAATTTAGATATTTTAGGTGGACAAATGCGAATTTCAACCTTTTTTTTCCACTATTTGGGCAAAGAATCGACAAAATTGGACGGACTAACCCCATATTTCTGGCTAAAGCAGCGTGTGAAGTATTTCGGGTCGTTGAACCCCACCCTGTAGGCTATCTCGGTGATGTTGCGTGCGCCTTCGTTCTGCGACAGCATCTCGCGGGCCATGTTCAGGCGATAGTCTTTTATGAACTGGGTGACGGTCTGTCCGGTTTCGGCCTTCACCTTTTTCACGAGCAGACTGCGGCTCATGCCTATCTCGTCGGCAAGGCGGTCGCCGTCGAACCTGGAGTCCATATAGTTTTTCTTCATCACGCCCAGTAGACGTTCCATAAACGACATGGCGTGCTCCTTGTCGTATTGTTTCTCTTCCTCCGCCACCTTGGCGATGGTTTCCTTGAAACGCTTCTGCGAGTCGAGTATGTTTCTGATGCGTGTCTGGGTCACCATCGGGTCGTCGGAGTCCTCCAACGCTTCCCTTATGGGAGTCAGCAGGCGCATGGTCTCGCGCTCCCTCATGGTTTCGAGACGTCGCCTGTAGACATAGACTGCCACTACCGAGACAGCTGCCACTGCAATGAGCATAAACCACCACGACTTCCAGAAGTATGGAGTCACGCGAATGTCGATGCTTGCCGTGTTGAGCACGTTGCCTGATATGGCCGACACGTATTTCACCTCGAGAGTGAACTTGCCTGAAGGAAGGTTGGTGTAGCGCACAGAGTGTTCGCCAAGGCGCATCTTCACCCAGTCGCGGTCGAAACCACGAAGGCGGTAGTAGTACAGTCCTTTGGCTTCCTGGTTGTATTGCAACGCCGAAAAACTCAAGGCGAACGATTTGTCTGACTCGTGGAGGTTTATTTGGTTTGCCACGGAGATGTCCTTGTCGAGATAGTCCGAACCGGCATATACAGCCTGGTTGCCGACGGTGAGCGAGGTGAAGGTCAGTTTCTCGTTTCCTCGCGTTATGTGGTTAAGGCCATACACCTCGGCAAGTCCTTTGTCGGTTCCGAGATACACGTTCTTTCCTGCCGTAAGAGCTGAGTTCCAGTAGAATGTGGCAGACACAAGGCCGTCGCTGGAGTCAAAATTGGTAAACGTGTCGTCGGCTGGATTGTATACCGACAAGCCGCAGTTTGTCGTTATCCAGAGGTTTCCGTTGGTGTCGCAGGCTATTCCTTTCACACAGTTGTTTGCAAGACCGTTTTCCGTTGTGAGGCAATGGAAATGCCATTCTTCATTTTCGTCTTGCTCGGCGCGGTAGATGCCATAGCTGTTGCTGCCTATCCAGATGGTTCCGTCGGCGGTTTCACAGAAACATGTGATTTTGTCGATTACCTTCGAGTCGGGCTGGTCGAGCTTGTACATGTAGTTGGTGCAGAGGAACGGGTACTTGCCCTTGTTGTTTCGCTGGTTGAGGTCGATGATGCGCAGTCCGGTCTGGCTTCCCATCCACAGGCGGCCGCGGCTGTCAACAAGCGAGCCTATGCATCCCCTTACGTCGAGACAGCGCTCGAAAGGAAGCAACAGCTGCTTCCGGTCAAAGTCGTAGAAGAACATGCCGTCGTTGCTGCCTATCCAAAGGCCGTTGTTGCGATGGTCGAAGGCAAAGGCTCCGATGTAGTTCAGCAGTTTGTTGTATTTCTCACCCACGTCGAGATGGTATATCTCCTGCGGGTTGTCCATCATCACGATGTCCACTCCCCCACCCCATGAGCCTACCCAGAGGCGGCGGTTGGCGTCGGCTTCGAGCGTGGAAACGGAGTTGTGGGCCAGTCGGCTGTTTGATGTGGTGAAATGCTGGAAGGTATTGCTTCCCACTGCCCTGCGGTTCAGTCCGCCGTCCACTGTTCCTGCCCAGAGCGTTCCGTCGGGCTCCACGTACATGGCGTTTACGCAATTGGGCGAGAGAGAACCCGGGTCGCTGGTGTTTACGTAGTTGCGTATCTTCATCTGCCTTGCCGAAAATCGCAAGATGCCCATTATCTCCGTTCCTACCCACACCACTCCCGGCCTCACGAGCATGCAATGCACGAAGTCGCCCACATGTGGCGTGGGCATGCACGAGGTGTCCCAAGGCTTGAAGCTGTCTGTGGCTGCGTCATATATGTTCACTCCTCCAAGCGACCCAACGAGCAGCTTGTTGTCGTTCGACCGTGCGAGACATGTTGTGTAGCTGTTGGTGAGCGACTGCGGCCCTTCTCCTTTTATATAATGGCGCAGCATGTCGGTGGCCGACGTATAGCGGTAGAGTCCCACGTTGGTGGAAATCCAGATGTCGCCTCCGAAGTTGAGGAAATCCGTGATGTAAACATTGTCGAGCGCATTCAAGGTAGTGGAGAGGGACATCTTCTGCAATTTTGAATTTTGTGCTACAAAACGTTGTAGTTTTCCTCCCGACGACATCCATACCGACCCGTCGCCATTGGCATCGTATACGTGGACTTCGGGCGTGTTGCTGGTGTATGTTGCGGAGGCTATTTCAACAATATTGCCCATTTCATCGAACACGAAGCGATAGATATGCTTTTGTGTCAAAAGCCAGACATTGTCTTTTGCATCGAGATATACATAGGTGGAAGGCTCGTTGAGAATTTTTGACAAGTCAGCCGTGTTGCACTTCACTTGTGCCTTTTGGTATGTGTTGAGGTCGATGATGTCTGTACCTTCGTCGAAGCTCACCCAGAGGCGAT
>CALZAP010000219.1 GCA_945614335.1 uncultured Prevotella sp. | reverse complement strand
GTTTACTTTTCCCTCCTCATCATGAGGTCTGTGAAATGCTGCAGCTGGGCTTTCTTCTCTTCGGGCAGCTTCACCTTTTCGAGCGAAAGGCGGGCTTGTTCGAAATAGTCGTTTATTTTCTTTTCACATAGCTCGCGTATGCCAATGCTATTGTATATTTCCGTCACGGCCTTTATCTTTTCAGCCTTGTCGAACTTTTCTGCGTTAATCCAGCGAGTCAGTTCCGCCTTTTGCTTCCCGTCGGCACGCAGCATGGCGTTGATGAGCATGTATGTCTTCTTGTTGCTTGTTATGTCGCCTCCGATAGCCTTTCCGAACACCTTCGGGTCGCCATACACGTCGAGCAGGTCGTCTTGCAGTTGGAATGCCAAGCCGAGTTTCTCGCCGAAGTTATATAAGTGAGAGGCGTCTTCCTCGCTTGCCCCGGCCATTATGGCTCCCATCTTCACTGCGCAAGCCAAGAGGACGCTGGTCTTCAGTCTGATCATCTCAATATATTCCTCTTCGGTCACGTCGTTGCGAGTCTCGAAGTCAATGTCATACTGTTGTCCTTCGTCAATCTCGAGCACGGTTTTTGTAAACAAGTCGAGCACAGGTCTCAGCTTGTCTTCCTCACATCTCGCCACCCTTTGGAATGCGATGATGAGCATGGTGTCGCCGGAGAGAATGGCAGTGTTGGCGTTCCATTTCTTGTGTACTGTAGGCATGCCCCGTCTCACGTCGGCATTGTCCATCAGGTCGTCGTGAAGCAGTGTGAAGTTATGGTAGGTCTCCAGTCCCACTGCAGTCTCCATGATAGTCTCCGGATTGTCTTTGAACATGTTGTACGCCAAGAGCATAAGCACCGGTCTTATTCTCTTTCCGCCCAATGACAGCACATACCTGATAGGTTCGTATAGTCCCTCAGGCTGTCTATTAACACTTGTCGACTCGATGTAGTCGTTCACCTTTTTTATCAGTTCTTCAGATGTATACATAATGAAAATATTTAATCGAATTATTTGCAAAACTCTCTCCTCTACCCTCCAAAACATTCCTCACTCCTCACTCCTCACTCCTCTCTCCTCCAAATCCCTCCTCTCTCCTCTTTTACAACTTAAACACAATCGGAATGCACACCATCGTTCGGCATGGCTGTCCGTTGTCGATGCCCGGTTTCCATTTCGGCATCATCCTCATCACTCTCATGGCTTCCTTGTCGCACGACGCCTCAAGCGACTGGACGATTTTCAGGTCGGTCATCGAACCCGAAGTGTCGATGATAAACTGCACCATCACCTTTCCCTGTATTTTCTTCCTTTGTGCCGAAACCGGATATTTCAGGTTTGCCGTCAGCCACTTCATCATCTCCACTGCACCGCCTGGAAACTGTGGCAGGTCGCTCACTATCCTGAAGTTCTTGTCGTTGTTGTCGAGAGCGTTGTCGGCAGGGGCGAGTAGGGGGTCTTCCTCCTTCTTCTCCTCTTCCTTTGGCTCTTGCGGTTCGTCGTCGCTCTTCTGCTCAGGCATGTCCATCTGTTCCAGCTCGTCTGTCTTCTCCTCCACCTTTATTTCGTCAGAAACCGGTTTGGGCTGTTCCTTTACGGCCAGTGCTATCCGGTCGTCTTCTTTCTTGAATAGAGAGAGGTCCAGTTCCTCTGTCAGTTCCTCGTCCTCGTTGTCGTAAGTGGTTTCTTCCGACGAATATTCAATTATGGCGACGAATGTGGCGAGCACCATTATGAGCGACAGTAGGAAGAATTTCCACCTGTGCGCATCGAGGTCTACATTTCTGTTTTTCTTTATTTCCATTTTTTAATAAAATGCCGTTTTTCGTACTTTTTCCGTTCGGAATAGTGTCTATTAACTCCTTTTAACGCCAATAATTCATGTTTTCTCGAATTTGGCGGTACAAAAATAGCCTTTATATTTGAAAAAAGCATTATCTTTGCAGTCAAAATGTATTAAAATGGTGAAAAAGTTATTTTTTACGGCTGTTTTTGCTCTTTTTGCATCCTTTTTAAGGGCTCAGGAAAGCGAAACGGTGTATAATTTCCTTCGTCTGCCTGTAAGTGCCCATGTGGCGGCTTTGGGTGGCGACAATATTAGTCTCACTGATGACGATGCCACCTTGGCGTTCCATAATCCGGCCCTGCTCGCCGGTGTGTCAGACAAGACCATCAACCTCAATTATATGTCGTATATGGAAGGGGCGAAGACTGCCAGCGCATCGTTTACCAAAGCCCTTAAGACACGTGGCACATGGTTTGTGGGTGCCCAGCTGATGGACTATGGCGACATGAAGCAGACCACGGTGGAAGGTGAAGTCATTGGCGACGTGTCTGCCAAGGACATCATGCTGTGCGGAGCTTTCGAGTATCCGTTGGCAAAGGGCCTTACTGGTGGCATCACGGCAAAGTTTGTCAATTCCGACCTTGCCGGATTCCACTCCATGGCAGTGGGCGTGGATTTCGGTCTTAACTATTATGACGAGGCAAAGGGATGGTCGGTGTCGGCAGTGGCACGCAATCTCGGCGGTCAGATAAAGGCATACGAGGACGATTTCGAAAAGATGCCCCTCGACCTGCAGGTGGGAGTGACAAAGCGCCTTATGCAGTCGCCGTTACGTTTCTCCGCCACCCTCACGCGCCTTAACGACTGGCATGGAAGGTTTGCAAATCACATAGTGATTGGAGCCGACCTTCTCTTTTCCGACAATCTCTATCTCGCCGGCGGCTATAACTTCCGGCGTGCCGACGAGATGAAAATCTCCGACAGTGAGGGCGAAAGCAGTCATGGTGCAGGCCTGTCTTTCGGCGGTGGCATCATGCTTGAGCGGTTTAAGCTAAGCGTGGCATACGGCAAGTATCACGTCTCCTCGTCCTCGCTCAACGTAAACGTGAGCTATCAGCTTTAAGCCCCACTCATTCATAACATACTTATACAATATATTTTCACATGAACAAGATTATCATTGCAATTGACGGACATTCGTCGTGCGGAAAAAGCACAATGGCTAAACAATTGGCACAAAAGCTAAACTACATCTATGTTGACACGGGAGCGATGTATCGTTGTGTTACACTCTATGCCATAAACAACGGTATGTTTTCTGGTAAGTCGCTCGACAGCGACGCCCTTGAGCAGCGCATCGGCGAAGTGAAGATCTCCTTCACACGCGACGATGCAGGTCAGCTATGCGCCATGCTCAACGGAAAGAACGTGGAGAAGGAGATACGAGGCATGAGTGTCTCGGAGAGAGTCAGCATGGTTGCAAAGCAGCCTTTCGTCAGGAAGATGCTCGTGGAGCAACAGCAGCGCATGGGGCAAGGTAAGGGAATAGTGATGGACGGCCGTGATATAGGAACCACCGTATTCCCAAATGCCGAACTGAAAATATTTGTCACGGCCTCCGCGGAGGTACGTGCCGAGCGTCGTTACAAGGAACTGCTCGACAAGGGCGAAGAAGCCAACTATGTAGACATTCTTGCCAATGTGAAGGAGCGCGACTACATGGATTCCCATCGCACTGTATCCCCCCTGCGTATGGCCGACGATGCCGTATTGCTCGACAATAGCTATATGACCATTGAGGAACAAGACCAATGGCTCCTCGACAAAGTAAACGAAACGCTGGCTAAATGAGGAGTGAGGAGAGAGG
>CALZAP010000218.1 GCA_945614335.1 uncultured Prevotella sp. | reverse complement strand
GTTCGGCCAGCGGGTCCATGAGTCGTCTCGCAATGCTCACCGCCCCTCTCACGGTGACATCCTTGTCTGGAAATTCCTCTCTTGCTATTTTCGAGGCCGAATAGACCGACGCTCCGTCTTCGCTCACCACGAATTGCCTTACCTTGCGGTTGAACTTCAGCGACTTCACGAAAGCCGATGTCTCACGGCTTGCAGTGCCGTTGCCTATGGCAATCGCTTCAATGCCATATAGATTCACCAGACGTTCCACGGCGGCTGCAGCTTCCCTTGTCTTAGAGACCGGCTGGTGGGGGAATATGGCCTCGTAGTGGAGCAGGTTGCCCTGCGAGTCGAGACACACCACCTTGCATCCGGTGCGGAAACCGGGATCGACACCCATCACCCTTTTTTGTCCGAGAGGAGCCGACATGAGCAGTTGGCGCAGGTTTTCGGCAAACACCTTTATGGCTTCCTCGTCAGCCTTTTCCTTGCTTCTGGCGGCAAACTCGTTTTCTATGGAAGGCTCGATAAGACGCTTGTAGCTGTCGTCTACGGCTTCCTCGACGAGTTTTGCGCATGGTCCCCTTCCGTTCACACGGCTTCGGCGCAGTCTTTCTAAACAGTCGGTGTCGTCGGTGGAAATGGAAATGCGCAGAATGCCCTCGGCCTCACCTCTTCTCATGGCGAGCATTCGGTGAGAAGGGCATCGCTTGAGCGGTTCCTTCCAGTCAAAGTAGTCGCTGTATTTTGCAGCTTCCTCGCTGTCGGCCTTTTCCTTCACCACTTTCGAACAGATGGTGGCCTCTCGCTCAAACGAACGTCTTACGGTCTGTCGTGCCTTCTCGTCTTCGCTCACCATTTCTGCGATGATGTTCTGTGCTCCCTTTATGGCGTCGGCAGCAGTTTTTACATCGCCTTTCACAAAACGTTTGGCGGCAGACATGGGGTCGGTTTCTCGCCCGAGACAAATCAGGGTTGCCAGCGGCTCGAGTCCTTGCTCACGCGCCACTTGAGCCTTCGTGCGACGCTTAGGCTTGTAGGGCAGATATATGTCCTCAAGTATTTCCGCGTCTTCACATTCCCGGATTCTTTTTTCCAGTTCCGGCGTCAGCTTGCCTTGTTCCGATATGGTCTTGAGGATGGTGGTCTTCCGTGCCTCGAGTTCCGTGAGCTTGTTGTTCAAGTCGCTGATGGCCGCTATCTGCACTTCGTCGAGCGTACCTGTGCGTTCCTTTCTGTATCTTGCGATAAAAGGTATGGTACATCCTTCCTTAAGCAGTTCAAGTGTGTTCTCCACGCTTCTTGCCTGCAGTTGCAGTAGTTCTGCAATTTTTCTTGTAATATTGTCCATTATTGTTGTAATAGTTATCTGTTTCTAAATATTTCCGTGCAAAGTTAGTCTTTTTCTCCAAAACAAGCGAAAAAAACGGATGTTTTTCTCTTCGTATATATATCATTTGTATCATGTATAAGTATAAAATGTTTCATTTTTGCAATTTTTGTCTAATTGTCACTTAGTTTTGTCAGATTGTCACTATGGTTTTCGACATTTTTAATAACTTTGTGGGAAATAATTAACAATAAACAAAAAATAAACTGTATTTAAGATGAAAAAACTATTATCATTGCTTTGCTTGGCAACGATGGCACTCTTCATGTCTGTTTCATGTACCGACGTGATGGAAGACAATCCGTCTTTCGTTGTCGACGAATTTTCGGGAGATTACAAAGTTGTGGACATGAAGGAAGGTATGGAAGATTTTTCATATACTTCTTTTGAATGTGCTGTAAAAACCCCCGACGGTAGAGTGATAACCCGCACAGGTTCTCACAGTCGTACGGCAGGAGTTTCGAGGTTGAAATTCAACCATGGACTAAAGGCAGGTGTTTATCGTTTGCTTTATCTCAGGGTCGCATCGGTAGATGACAAAAGTGCCGACACTACTTGGGTAGAGCATGGATTGGGTTGTCGTGTGAAGTTTTCGGGCAATAAAGAAACAGCCGAAGTACTTGACACGTATGATTCAAAAATGAAGCTGTTTGGCAAGGGCACTTCCAGTGATCCTTACTCTATCAGCTGCGGTTCACAACTCATCGATCTTATGAAGAGAACCAACGACGATGATACTAACAGGGAGATGAAGAGCGAAACACACTATCATCAGTCGGCAGACATAAGCATGGATAGATACTCATGGCAATGTGACAATGACAAGGGTTGGATTCCTATCGGCAACAGCCACAACTGCCCCTTCACCGGTATATACGATGGTTGCGGAAATAAGATAAAGAATATTTGGATTGATCGAGGAAAAGATGTCGGCGTGGGTCTGTTTGGTTTTACCAAAAATGCCGTAATAAAGAATATTGAGTTGGAAAATCCAGATATTGTAGGTGCATACGGAGTTGGAGGAATTGTGGGTTGCATATTCAGTGGCGGCGATCAACGATCAGTCACAAATGTTAGGAATTGTACGACATCAGGAGGAACTGTAAAAACTGCAGCCAGTAGTGTCGGTGCAGGTGGAATGGTAGGACTTGTAGACGAATTCGCCATATTGCACATGGATAGCTGTGTGAATGAAAGTACAAAGGTGCTTGGCACATATGCTATTGGCGGACTTGTTGGTTCAGGCGCAAAATACTCTTCAACAATAGTGTCTGGTTGCACCAACAAGGGGCATGTGAATTCAGAATATTCAGGCGCTGGAGGTCTAATAGGCACAGTAGACACTCTGCTGGTTATGAACTCTATAAACGAGGGTGAAGTAAAAGGAGCTACAGCATATTCCAAAGGAGACAAAAATAATGCAGGCTTTGGAGCAGGCGGAATTGTAGGAGGAGCCGGACCGTGCGTGATTTTCACCAGTACCAATAACGGAAAAATTTCTGGCTATCGTGGTGTGGGAGGAATAATTGGTAGCACTTGTGTAACTACTGAAGATGAAAGCGGAGAGACGTTCTTTAATGACGTGAAGCTGACAGGATGTTCAAATACAGGTTCGGTGTCTGGTCAGTATTCTGTAGGAGGATTGTGTGGAGAGGCACAGTTAGCATGCTATACGACATACAACTCAGGCAGTGTAACAGCCTACGCCGAGGATGCCCATGTAGGAGGATTAGCCGGATTTACCTCCATTTGTGTCATCTACAACAGCCTTAACAAAGGAGATGTGAATGGAAGCCATGTAAGGAGTGCAGGAGGTATCGTTGGTCTCACGAATTGGGGAACATTCTTCCTAAACCAAAATTACGGTCAAGTGAATGTAGGGGCAAATTATGCAGGAGGTATGGTTGGTTTGGCAGGAAACTATACTGTAATAAACTATTGCTCTAATTATGGATACATTTGGAACACAAAAGAGGGTTCTACAGGAGGTATTGTGGGAGAAATAGGCGACCAACGTGAATGGTCTATGTCTGACATCGCTACATGTGTAATAGGTGGTTTGGAAATCTTTATGGGGGTATTCGGTACTGGTTTTGCATTATTAGAGGAGAAAATTGCGGAAAAATCGGAATATATATTCATGGCCCTTTTTGCTTTAGAGAAATTGGGGGATGAATGTTTGATTACTACAGACGCTGTTTTCTTGGCTAACGGAATATATTTAGCGTGCATAAAAGATGAAAAGGTGTTAAAGGAGGCTGCGGATGCATTTGGAACTATGCAAGACGAAGC
>CALZAP010000217.1 GCA_945614335.1 uncultured Prevotella sp. | reverse complement strand
CACTTCCGCCTTGCCGTCGGAACATTTTACAAGGAGATTGAACATGAAGCGTGTCCTGTCAAGTACAAGGGGCTTGTTCTTGAATACCAGCCACTCCTGATAGTAGGCGCCGAGTTCGCCGCTCTTCTTGTCTTCACGGATCATCTGGCTTTGCTCGAACTGGTTCTTCTCCTTGGTCATCCGCAGCATTTCCTTGTGCAGGATATCGTATATCTCGGAAGCGGTATGCTTTGAAGCGGTAATCACCTGAGAGAATACTACCTTGCCCTCAACCACAGGTACAGCCCCCGCAAGATATTTGGCATCGGGGTTGACGGCGGTTGATTGGGGGTCTTCTACTTCTTCCCACGTGTTCTGCGCCTTCATCTGCGTCATGCACAGCAAGGCCAAGGATAGAACCAATAGTGCTTTCATCGTTTTTACGGATAATTATTCTGTATAGTTATAAATCTTTGCAAAATTATAAAACAATCTGATGAAAACAGAACAGACTGTCGAAACTTTACAATATTTTAAGTAATGAACGGCTCCTGCCGCAGCGTTTTGCAAAAAAATCCTGCCGCTCTTGCTTTTTAAATGGGTTTTCGTTCTTCTATGTAAAGAAAAAAGTGTACCTTTGCGGAAAAGTTGAAATAAATTAGATATTTGTACAGATGAGCATATTTTCAAAACTGTTCAAGAAACACGGCGAAGACACTCCCAAAGCAGGCGGCATAGAGGATTTTATGACCTTGATACGGGTGTATTTCCAGGCTGCCCTGGCTGCCGACCTGGGTATCTCTAACCTGGCGGCGCTGCCCGATCTGCGCGTGTTCAAGACCACACTTCATGTGCCTACCGTCAACAATAAGCTGGGAGTGGGCGAGCGTTCCAGATGCAAGAAGATGCTGAAAGACATCTATAATCTTGATGATGAGTTCTTTAAGGAGATTGACAAGAGCCTTCGCAAGCGTTGCCGCAAACTGCAGGATGTGCAGCCCTACATGATACAGTTCCAGGGCTTCTCGCAAGACCTGATGATGCTGATGGGCAACCTGATGAAATACAAACTCCGTCTGCCGGGATTCATGAAGAAGGCGATGTATGCCATGACCGAAAAGACAGTGGGACAGATCTTTACCAAGAACGACTATACCGATCCGGGGGTCATCAAGACCGTGTTGCAGGTGCGGGAATATGCCCGAAGGCTGGAATTCAGTCAGGCATGGATTACACGCTTCGTATATACCGTGGTGATGCTTGCCAAGAAGGAGCCCAAGGCACAGGATGCCTCTGCTACTGGAAAGTAACGAGACAGAGGGTGGGGTAAAGCTTAAAAATGCTTAATTTTTATAGTGCAATCCCTGCCTTTCAAACAAAAAGCATAACTTTGTAAAATAATTGGAGTTGGAGTGAATGCACAAGAACAACAGATAGCGCTCTTCCAGACCAGAGTGAGGCAGATGATTCTTCGCTTCGAACAATTGAGTAAGGAAAACGAAGAACTCTATGTCATGCTCGACAAGGCTGAGAAAACCATGGACGAACTGCGCGAAGAGGTGGCTCAAAAGCAAAAAGCGTACGACTCCTTGAAAATGGCGAAGATGATCGAGATAACGGATGGCGACCTGGAAAGTGCCCGTGCCCGATTGTCAAAGCTGATTCGAGACGTTAATAGATGTATAGCGGTCTTGACGGAACAGAAGTAATAACGGATGGCAGATCAGAATAGCGATAAACTACACATCAGACTGAATGTATATGATGAAGAGATAGAAGTGGTGGTCAACCGCTCCGAAGAAGAGTATTATCGCGCTGCCGAAAAACTGATAACTGACAGGTACAACACCTATGCCAAGTTGTATAAAGGGCGCAAAAGCGACCATACAATCGCATTAATGGCGATGATTGATATCGCATTCAGGTATCAGAAGGAGCGTTCCAAAAACGATGTAGCTCCTTTTATGAATGTTCTTACAAGTCTGACCGACGAAATTGAAAACGCTCTCGGAGAAAAGAAGAAATAGCGCCTAAAGAGAGTGAGAACATTTATTTATTTCAAACATCAATATATATTATGCCTATAGAAATTATTATCTCCGTCATAGCTGCCCTCGTTGTAGGCGGTGTGGCTGGATATGTCATTTTCCGCTATGTGCTTAAAGGAAAATACAAACAGATGATGCGCTCTGCAGAAAAAGAGGCTGAAGTCATCAAAGAGAAAAAAATGCTTGAGGTCAAGGAGAAATTCCTGAACAAGAAGAGCGAACTGGAAAAAGAGGCACAGACTCGTAACCAGCACTTCCAACAGACTGAGAACAAATTGAAGCAACGCGAACTCTCTCTCAACCAAAAGCAGGAGGAGCAGAACAGGCGAAAGAGTGAACTGGATAGCCAGCAGACTCGTATTGACAACGAGAAAAAACTGCTGCAAATCAAACAGGAGGAGCTGGAGAAAATGCAGCTTCAGGAGCGTGCCAAACTGGAAGAACTCTCAGGACTGAGCGCCGAGGAGGCCAAACACCGACTGGTGGAAGCCATGAAGGATGAGGCGAAAACGGATGCACAGAGCTATATCAACGAGATCATGGACGAGGCAAAACTCAACGCCAACGCTCAGGCACGCAAGATTGTGATACAGACTATACAGCGCGTGGCAACGGAAACTGCCATCGAGAACAGTGTGAGCGTGTTCCACATCGACAACGACGAGGTGAAGGGAAGAATCATCGGTCGTGAGGGACGTAACATCCGTGCCCTGGAGGCTGCTACCGGTGTGGAGATTGTGGTTGACGATACTCCCGAGGCTATCGTTATCAGCGCTTTCGACCCTATCCGCAGGGAGGTTTGCCGACTGGCTCTCCATCAGCTGGTGACCGACGGACGCATTCACCCCGCACGTATCGAAGAGGTGGTGCAGAAGGTGAAGAAGCAGCTGGAAAACGAGGTGATAGAGATAGGAAAACGTACTACTATCGACTTGGGCATCCACGGACTGCACCCGGAACTGGTGCGTATCGTAGGCAAGATGAAGTACCGCAGTTCATACGGTCAGAACCTGTTGCAGCATGCACGCGAAACAGCCAATCTCTGTGCTGTCATGGCATCCGAACTCGGACTCAACCCCAAGAAGGCAAAGCGTGCCGGTCTGCTGCATGATATCGGTAAGGTGCCCGATGAGGAGAGCGAACTGCCGCACGCTCTCTATGGTGCCAAACTGGCTGAGAAATACAAGGAGAAACCTGATATCTGCAACGCCATTGCCGCCCACCACGACGAGTGTGAGATGAATACACTCCTGGCTCCCATCGTACAGATTTGTGATGCCATCAGCGGTGCCCGTCCCGGTGCCCGCCGCGAGATTGTAGAGGCATACATCAAGCGTCTGAACGATTTGGAGGCCATCGCCATGAGCTATCCCGGAGTGACCAAGACCTACGCCATCCAGGCTGGTCGCGAGCTTCGTGTGATTGTGGGTGCCGACAAGATGGACGACGCTTCTACCGAGGCTCTGTCGGGAGAGATAGCCAACAAGATTCAGAACGAGATGACCTATCCCGGACAGGTGAAGATTACGGTTATCCGCGAGACACGTAGCGTGGCATACGCCAAATAATCCCCTTATGCCGCATGATTGGCATAAAGGTGTGAGTGATTGGACACACACAAACTTTAAATAACCTAACAACCAAGCGGGGTGCGA
>CALZAP010000216.1 GCA_945614335.1 uncultured Prevotella sp. | reverse complement strand
GAGTAGTTTTCAGGAGTTAAGGAGTTGGGGAGTAGTTTTCAGGAGTTAAGGAGTTAAGGAGTTAAGACAATAGTCTTTCCGATTCCTTGAAAATTATCTCGGCTCGTACATTCCTCACTCCTCACTCCTCTCTCCTCACTACTCTCCCTCCATCTGTCACTGTTTCGTGTCCGGAGGTGATGATAAGGGTTTTGTCGTCTAAGGAGTCGTCAGTTTCCACAACGCACAGTCCCTTGGCCTCGTTTCTTATCGAGACGTTATGCTGTTTGGCAATGCCGTTGTTGAAAGAGAAGACGACATGGTGTCCGTTTCTTATCATTATGGCAGCCTTTGGCACTATTGTGACATTGTCGAGATGTCGGTTGAAGCTCACTTCCACGTTCATGCCGTCGAAGAGGTTTTTGTCGGCCTTAAGCTTTGCCCTTACGCTCACCGACCCGTTTTCTTCCACCAGAGGGTTGATGTCCATCACCTTGGCGATATATGTATTGGCTTTGGTGGCAGAAGGCATGACGTTCACTTCCGTTCCAGTCTTTATCATTGCGAGGTCGGCTTCCATCACCTTAAATTCCACCTCCATCTCGTCGGTTGAGATCACACGGCAGATGGCCACCCCGGGCTGTGCTATGGTTTGATGCTGAATGTTGAGGTTGGCAATCACTCCTGCGAAGGGAGCAGTGGCTGTTCCCACGCTTATCTCGTGTCGTGCAGCCTCCAATTGGCTGATGGCGAGACTGTATCCGCTTTTCACTTCAGCCAACTGTCTGATGTTTGCCGGCACGGAGTTAATGTGGTCAGGATCGTATCCTTGAGATATTATCACGTCCTGCATGTTCAGTCTTGCCTGTTCCACGTTTTTCTTAGCCTGGTCGATAGCGTTTTGCAGTTTGAAGATGTCGAGTTCAGCTATGCGCTGTCCTTTTGCCACGGTCTGTCCGTTGTGTACATATACCGCCTTTACCGGCAGTGCCTGTTCGAAGGCCACGTCGGCATATCTGCTTGCTTTCACCTTACCTTTTGCCATGAAAGGCTCGTCGAAGGTACCGCGTTTCAGTACCTCCACAGTCACGGTGTCTGTTGTATTGTCGCTGTCGTCGGTTTTGTTTCCGTTAGAGCAAGCAGTCATGACGGTTGCAGCCGCAGCTATTATTAATGTTTTTATCTTCATACCTTATATATATATTATTAATGTGCTCTTTTCAGGAGTTACCTCCTTACCTCCCCTACATCTGCCTCAGGCTCATTTCGTAGAACAATCCCTTTATTGCCATAAGTTCATCGAAGTTGCCTACTTCGGCTATTCGTCCTTTGTCGAGTACGATTATGCGGTCGCAATGTCGTATGGTAGAGAGACGGTGGGCGATGACGAGTCTTGTGCAGTTTAGGGAGTCGAGGTTGTCGCTCACCTGCTTTTGCGAGATGTTGTCGAGTGCGGAAGTGGCCTCGTCGAAGAATATTATCTGCGGGTGTCCAATCAGGGCGCGTGCGATGAGCAGTCGCTGCTTTTGTCCGCCGCTGAATCCCGCGCTTCCTTCCACCACCACGGTGTGCAGTCCCATCGGCATTCGTTTCACGTCCTTCTCCATGTCAGCCATTCTCAGAGCCTCCCATGCGTCGTCGTGTGTAGACCATGGAGCGGTGATGGTGATGTTGTGGAAGAGGTCGCCGGTGAATAGGCTTCCGTTTTGCAGGCAGCATCCTATTTTACGTCTGAGGCTTGTCTTGTCCACCTTCGAGAGGTCGTGGTTGTCGTAGTATATGCTTCCTTTTATTGGTTTTTCAAATCCTAATAGCAGTCTCATGAGTGTAGACTTGCCGCAACCCGACTTTCCCACTATTCCCACATATTCACCAGGAGCTATTGAGAGGTTGATGTCTTCCAGCACCATCGGTCCGTCGTCGGCATATCGGAACGAGACATCGGTCATCTCTATGCTGCCGAACAGCTCGTCCACCTGTGGCGCGTTCTGTTCCATCTCCGGTTTTTCCTCGAGAATAGGTTTCAGGCTGTATATCAGTGGTTTCAGTTGCGCTATGTTTGGTATTATGGATATGAGAGTGGTGATGGCTGCCGAGATCATGCCGTAAGCCGAAGAGAATGCGATGTAGTCGCTGGTGGTCACACCGTTTGCCAATATGAAGTAGAAGATGACGCCCATGCCTCCCACGTTGCATAGTTGCAGCAGTGCAGGCATCAGCCTTCGGTCGAGTGTGGGATTGTATAGCAACCTGGTGGCGTCGGTATACTTGTCAATCCAAAGGGTCAGTGCCCTTCTCTCGCTTCCGGTGAGTTTCAGCTTTTGTATACCGGCCAGCATGCCGTATTCCATACCGCTTAGTTTTCCCGACTTCTCGGTATATTCCGCTTGTGCCTTCACGATGCTGCGGTAGTATATGGCGAGGGCAATTAGTTCCACTGCAATGATAACCAAGGTGGGCACGAGTAGCGACTTTGCATAGACGATGACTTGGAAGAGATAGACTACCGAGAACAGGAGCGTTAGCAGTGCGCCAACGATGGTGTCGTTTATGAGGTTGCATACGCTCCATACATTGTTTATTCTCATGGCCAGCTCTCCCGACGAAATAGTGGTGAAGAATTTTGGGCTTAGGAAGAAAGTCCTTGCCATTATCGCGTTCTGCACTTGCATTTCCACCACTCTTTTTATGCGTTCGGTGCAGAGGTTGCGGGTGAGTGAGAAAAGCATCGTGCCTATGCCGGCACCCACGAGCAGTCCGAAGATGGGGAGCAGGTCGCGGGCTTCTCCAGTGGGTATCACCATGTCGAATATCATCTTGTTGGCCATAGGGGTGAACATGCCGAAGAGGGCGAGCACCAGTGCGGTGGCAAACAGCAGTATGGCGTTAGGCACCGACATGGCTTTCGCTGCATATTTCAGCAGGTCGGCAATGGTCAGTGCTTTGTTTGGCAGTGGCATACAGAACGACACCGCTCGCCGGCTCAGTGTAGACTCCATGGTCTTTTTGTTCACTTTCAGGTTGTTGCCGTCTTTGTCGATGAAGGTGTAGCCGAATCCCCATCGTGTGGGAATGAGAGCCGTCACGTTACCCTCCTTGTCATATCCGAGCATAGGTCCCACCGAGTTTTTCCACCAGTTGTTTTTCAGTCTCACCTTTCTCATCATGATGCCTTTAGGGCTGAGTATGGCCGAGAGTTGTTCGAAAGGTGTAGTCATTCCGTCGTCGGAGAGTTCATATCCCGTAACTCCGAGTGCGTCGAGCACCCGTCTCACGGCAGTATGGTCATTTGGCGGTATGGCATGTTTTTTCTTGCCCTCGATGCCTAAGCGTCGGGTGCCTTTTTCGAAAGTCTCGACTAAGGTGGCTTCCTCCAGTCGTTTTCTTTTTTCTATTTGGTCTAAGAATATTGACATAATACTATATGCTCTTCATCAATTCCTTATACATACCTTCTTGTTCTATCAGTTCGTCGTGTGTACCTCGTTGCATTATCTTGCCTTGGTCCATCACGATTATCTCGTCGCAGTCTCTGATGGTTGAGAGGCGGTGGGCAACGATTATCTGCGTGGCACCCATCATTCTCACAGCCTCCATCACCTGTTCCTCAGTGGTAGGGTCGAGGGCGCTGGTGGCTTCGTCCATTATCAGCACCACAGGCTCCTTGGCCAGTGCGGTGGCTATTTCCATTCTCTGTCGTTGTCCGCCGCTGAAGTTCT
>CALZAP010000215.1 GCA_945614335.1 uncultured Prevotella sp. | reverse complement strand
ACTCCTTAACTCCTTAACTCCTTAACTCCTTAACTCCTTAACTCCTTTAACTCCTTGAATAATAATAAAAGTTTGAAAAAATGGCAGTACATAAAAGATATGACAGAAACGTTCTCGGACGTGGACTCGACGACATTGGCAACGGCCGTGGACTCGACGCACTCATCGATACCGGTGAGGTGAGAACACAGGGCTCGTCAAACCTTTGCGAGATTCCGTTGACACAAATACATCCAAATCCAAACCAACCGAGACGCGAGTTTGACGAAGAGGCTCTTCAGGAACTCGCCACAAGCATTCGCGAGGTGGGCATCATACAGCCTATCACCCTCCGACAGACTGAAGACGGACAATACCAGATAATTGCAGGAGAACGACGTTGGCGTGCCTCCCAACTCGCTGGATTGTCGGCGGTGCCCGCATATATACGTACCGTACAGGACGAGAACGTGATGGAAATGGCTCTCGTGGAAAACATACAGCGTGAAGACCTCAACGCCATTGAGATTGCTCTCGCCTATGAACACCTCGCAGAGACAACGGGCATGACACAGGAGAAAATTTCTGAACGAGTGGGAAAAAGCCGCGCGGCAGTCACCAACTACATGCGACTGCTTAAACTGCCTGCACAAGTGCAGATGGCTTTGAAAAACCATGAGATAGACATGGGACACGCCAGGGCATTGCTCTCTCTCGACTCGCCAAGCGTACAGATAAAGCTGTTTAAGGAGATACAGAAAAACCAGTATTCCGTGCGTAAGGTGGAGGAGATGGTGAAAATGCTTAATAGCGGGGAGGATGTGCAGACTGCAAAGAAAAACATTGCATCGAAGGCACAGCTGCCCGAAGAGTATAACATGCTGAAAGACAGACTGTCCTCTCTGTTCCAAACACAAGTGCAGATGACCTGTAACCCAAAGGGAAAAGGAAAAATCAGCATACCGTTCGCCAACGAAGAGGAACTTGAGCGCATCATGAATGCCATCGACAGTATTTGCAATAAATAAATGAAACTGATATTTAAAAGACATAATCAGACAAACCTTCACCAGCGACTGCTGATGATTCTTGTTGTGGCTGTGGTTGCTGTCGCAAAGGCACAGGCACAGACAGACTCGTTGGACGTAGAGCCTGTAATCGAGGCTACCGACAGTCTGAGAAGGCAAATGGGCGTCAGCGACAAGGCCGTTGAGAAGCAGTTGAAGAAAATAAATAATCTACCACTGCTGCTCAACGACACCGTGGTAGCCCCCAAAAAGCAGAAACGTGACTGGGCTACATGGTCGCCCGACCCGCAGAGGGCTCTCTGGATGGCATTGGTGATACCGGGAGGCGGACAGATATACAACAGGAAATACTGGAAGCTGCCTCTCATATATGGCGGATTCATGGGCTGTCTCTACGCCATGAGCTGGAACAACACGATGTATAAGGACTACTCACAGGCTTATCTCGACATCATGGACTCCGACCCAAACACGCAGAGCTACAACCGATTCCTGCACTTCGGTGCCACCATCGACAGTTCAAACGAGGAGCGCTACAAGAAAATATTCAAAAGCCGAAAGGACAAATACAGACGCTGGCGCGACATGAGCTTCTTCTGCCTGATAGGTGTTTACGCCTTGTCGGTAATAGACGCGTATGTAGATGCCGAGCTCTCGCAGTTCGACATCTCCAACGACCTCTCGCTGAGAGTGGAGCCTGCCATCATCAACAATGGCTCGTCAAACAACTTTCTCGAAGGTTCGTCAATAGGAGTGAATTTGGGATTGAAGTTTTGATAATGAGGAGAGAGGAGTGAGGAGAGAGGAGAGATTTGGAGGGTAGAGAGATTTTGGAAGGTAGAGGGTAGAGAAATGTTTAAGCCGAGATAAGCTGAAAGGAAGCGGAGAGAGTATTGGCTTAACTCCTTAACTCCTTAACTCCTTAACTCCTTAACTCCTTAACCCCTTATCTCCTAAAGAAAATAATCCGTAAACAAAAAAAATAAAAATATAAATGAAGAAAAAGACAATATTTATGGCCGTCGCCCTCTTCCTTGCAGCGCAGGGAATAAAAGCCCAGGTGGTGGAAGAAGAGGACTATGGCGACGAAAACGAAATCACAGTGACTGACAATCAGGGAGACGAAGAAGTGATAGAGTTTCCCGAGGCAATGGCATTCGAACTCGACAGCCTTCTCAACCACTATATGTCAAAGGCATATCTCACTGAAGACAACGACTGCCGAATGAAGGACGTGAACCCCGTATTTGAAAAGGAAGTGTATATCGAAAGACTTAAGCGAATACCTTCGGTCATCGAACTTCCATACAACGATGTGGTACAGAAATTCATCGACCGCTATAGCGGACGTCTGCGCCACTCCGTCAGCTATATGCTGGGGGCTTCAAACTTCTTTATGCCCATATTCGAAGAAGCACTGGAGACCTACGGGCTGCCGCTCGAACTGAAATACCTGCCGGTGATAGAGTCGGCACTCAACCCGAAAGCTGTGTCGAGAGTGGGAGCCACCGGACTATGGCAGTTCATGCTCACCACAGGAAAACAGTATGGACTCAACGTCAACTCGCTCGTAGACGAGCGTCGCGACCCCGTGAAGTCTTCATACGCAGCGGCCCACTACCTCAGCGACCTCTACAAGATTTATGGCGACTGGAACCTGGTAATCGCCGCATACAACTGCGGCCCCGACAATATCAACAAGGCAATACACCGTTCGAAGGGAGTAAGAGACTATTGGCAGATTTATCCTTACCTGCCAAAGGAAACACGTGGATATGTGCCGGCTTTCATTGCGGCAAACTATATCATGACTTACTATTGCGAACACAATATTTGCCCCATGATAACACGACTGCCGGCAAAAACCGACACCGTCATGGTGAGCAAAAACGTGCATCTCGAACAGGTGGCAAGCGTATGCAATATCGACCTGGAACAGCTCCGTGCACTTAACCCCTCATACCGACGCGACATAGTGCCCGGACTGACTGCACTCTCGCCACTGAGACTGCCGCAGACTGAAGTGGGGAAGTTTATCGACCGCGAAGACTCGGTATACAACTACCGTACCGACGAACTCTTCAACAAACGCGCTCTTGTGGTGGTGAACGACGACCAGCCGATGTATTCTTCCAAAAGCTCATCGTCGAAGAAGAGCAGAAGCAAAAAGAGATCTTCGTCGCGTGGAGGAAAAACCGTTACCATCAGACAGGGACAGACCCTCTCGGAGATTGCAAAGAAAAACCACACTACAGTGGCAAAACTTAAGAGACTGAACGGCATAAAGGGAACTAACATTAGGGCAGGAAAGAAACTAAGGGTGAGATAGAAGTTTTTTTATTATATATATTAATAAGGTATAGTTATGGACGACGAGCAGAAAAAAAGAGAAGAATTGGACGACAAGCTGATAACAGGGGCGTTTCAGCATCTATTGGACACATACAGCATGTCAAGACACCGTCAGAAAATTGACATCATAACAAAGGCGTACAACTTTGCCAGACAGGCACACAAGGGTGTGAGACGACTGTCGGGAGAACCGTATATCCTGCACCCTATCGCAGTGGCACAGATTGCCTGCGAAGAGGTGGGACTCGGTTCTACCAGCATCTGTGCGGCATTGCTCCACGACGTGGTGGAAGACACTGACTATACTACCGAAGACATCGAAAACATCTTCGGAGCAAAGATTGCCCA
>CALZAP010000214.1 GCA_945614335.1 uncultured Prevotella sp. | reverse complement strand
TAGGCAGCACCGTGGGCATGGCCATCAACTATGCCAACATAGGCAGCATATTCTCACAAACCAACCATAGCGACTCTGCACTCCACTACTACCGTCTCTCGATGGAGGCCAACAAGAAAGCGGGATCGAAACTGGGCATCTCCCTGTGCCACACACACATAGGAGAGGTATACGAAAAAATCGGCCAGCCGGAAAAAGCTGTAATGGAATACCAGGCGGCCTATAAGCTGATGAAGGGCGAAGGCGACAGATGGCACGCCTTGGAGTCGTGTATAGCCTTAGCAAACCTGTATATCAAAAACAAAATGACAAGCAAGGCCGCTCCTTACATCGACGAGGCAAGACTGACGGCAGAACAGATAAACTCCAAGGAACATCTGGCCAAGGTCTACCACCTGTCGTACAAAATAAGCCAGAACATGGGCGACTACGCCAAGGCCCTGCTCTATTTAGAGAAAAGCAACACTTATGCCGACAGCGTGTCGAACGAGAAAAACCACAAGCACCTGCAGAACCTCATGGTGCAATACGAGCGGAAGTCGAAGAAATATGAAATAGACAGGCTGGAAAACGAGCTTAACAAGGAGAAGCTCAACTACACCTTCATGGCCTTCGCAGCCATGGTAGTGGTGTCGATACTTCTCGCCGTTCTCGTCTTTACCCTCAACAAGGCAAGAAGGCAACAGAAACGGGCCAAGGAAGACATCACAAAGGCTTACGAGGAAACCAAACGGGCGCTCGAGGTGAAGACATCGTTTATGAAAAGCATTAAACACGAGATACGCACACCACTCAACGGCATCATGGGATTCTCGCAGGTGATGGCATCGCTCGTGAGCGACAACGAAATGCTGAAGCAAACCTCAGACGTGATTGAAACGCAATGCATACAACTCACGAAAATCATCGACACCATACTCGACTATGCCGACATAGACACTCTGATGCCGAAAACGGCGGAAGTGAACATCGACTCCATAGTTCACGGAGTGCTGGCAAGGATTGCCGACGCCAAGGCAGCTAACGTGGAAGTGCATTACGACACCACGCAGAAGGGCTTCATAATGAATACCGACGAGGAATTGCTCTCGAAAGCACTCTACCTCATACTCGACAACGCGGCAAAGTTCACAAAGATAGGACACATCAACGTCAAAACCGCATACGACTACGGCATCATGACCGTAACCATAAGCGACACTGGATGCGGTGTGCCGGCCGACAAAACCGAATGGGTGTTCGAACAGTTCACGAAGGTAGACGAGTTCGTACCGGGAATGGGCATGGGACTCACCCTCTGCCGAGCCATCGTCACACGACTGGAAGGACTGGTTTACATCGACAAGGAATACATTGGAGGATGCAAGGTAGTGATGAGACTGCCGATAAAGCAGAACTAACTCCCCAAACATGAACATAAATTGAAAAAATACAATAATGGACATTTCAGTTATTATTCCACTCTTCAACGAAGAAGAGTCGTTGCCCGAACTCTACGCATGGATAGAACGGGTAATGAAAGCCAACGGCTTCACCTACGAAGTGATTTTCATCAACGACGGGTCGACAGACAAGTCGTGGGATGTCATAGAACAACTCTCAAAGAAATCGGAAAACGTAAAGGGAATAAAATTCCGCAGAAACTATGGCAAGAGCCCTGCCCTCTACTGCGGTTTCAAACAGGCTAAGGGCAACGTGGTCATCACCATGGACGCCGACCTGCAGGACTCGCCCGACGAGATTCCCGGTCTCTACAAGATGATAACCGAGGACGGCTACGACCTCGTTTCGGGATACAAGCAGAAACGTTACGACCCTCTGTCGAAAACCATTCCCACCAAGCTCTTCAACGCCACGGCCCGCAAGATTAGCGGTGTGAAAAACCTGCACGACTTCAACTGCGGACTGAAAGCCTATCGTCGCGACGTGGTAAAAAACATTGAGGTCTACGGCGAGATGCACCGATACATCCCTTACCTCGCCAAAAACGCCGGCTTCGACAAGATTGGCGAAAAGGTGGTGCATCACCAGGCAAGAAAATACGGAAAGTCGAAGTTCGGACTCAACCGCTTCTTCAACGGCTATCTCGACCTCATCACGCTCTGGTTTCTCAGCAACTTCGGCAAAAAGCCCATGCATGTGTTCGGATTCCTCGGCACCATCATGTTTCTCATTGGCTTCGTGTCGGCCTTCATGCTCGGTGCCGACAAGCTCTGGTGTCTCGCCCACGGCATACCTCAGAGGCTCGTCACCGACTCGCCCTACTTCTACATCTCGCTGACAATGATGATGATAGGAACACAATTGTTTCTTGCAGGATTTGTGGGAGACCTCATCAGCAGGTCGTCGACAAGCCGCAACGACTATCAGATTGAGGAGGAGATAAGATGCGACGACTGACCTTTGCCATAGCGGCCGCCATTTGTCTCGGGGCTTGCACCTCGGTAGACTGCCCGGTGGAAAACAACGTGGCCACAAGCTACAAGCTGACCAAGGCTGACGGATCGAAAGACACGCTCGCTGACACGCTCACCGTGCTCACCCGTCAACTGTCGGGCGGCGACACCATACTGCTGAACAAAAGCGTCAGCACAACGGAGTTCCAGCTGCCCATAAGCTATACAAACCAGGTGGACACACTCACTTTCATAAGAAAGGGCGACGGCTATGAAGTGACAGACACCGTGTGGCTCGAAAAGACAAACCTGCCGCAGTTTGAGTCCGTCGACTGCAACCTTGTCTATTTCCACGACGTGTTGTCCATCAACCACACACGCCATGGCATCGACTCCATAACAATAAACAAAAGACGAATAGATTATGACTCCAAGACCGAACATTTCCATATTCATTTCAAGGCTGGCATGTAGCCTCTTGCTCTGCCTCGCCGCGACGACAGCATCGGCACAGGGCAAGCTGTTCGCACTGCAAAAAGACTCCATACCCCTGTTCAGGGGCTTCTCCGTGTCGGTAGACATTGCAGGCCCCATAGTAAAGGCGCTGGGCGACTACGGTGAATATGAGGCGGCCCTGAGGCTTAACCTCCACGACCAGTATTTCCCCGTGTTTGAACTGGGATATGGCGAGGCCGACCACAACGACGAGGTGACCCAGCTCGCCTACTCCACCCAAGCCCCATATTTCAGACTTGGCTGCGACATCAACCTTCTGAAAAACAAGCACTCTCCAAACCGCATCTACGGCGGCCTGCGCTATGCCTTCACCTCCTACAAGGTGGACATGTCGCGCCCGTCGGTCAACGACCCCGTATGGGGCACCCCGTCGGCCTTCAACATCGAAGGCGAAAGCTGCAACCAGCACTGGGCGGAGATAGTGATTGGACTCGACGCCAAGATAACCGGACCGCTCCACCTCGGATGGAACATAAGATACAAGCGCCGGCTGTCGCACAAAGACTGTAGCGCGGGAAACACCTGGTACATACCGGGATACGGAAAATATGGCGACACCAGAATAGGAGCCAACTTCAATGTCATAATAGACATCTGACGCAAAACGACACAACTTCTGAAGAATGAAAAGAAACAAACTTGTCTGGCAACTCCCCTTCCTCGTGCTGCTCATTGTCGGCACTGTGGTAATCATACGACACCAAAGCTCCATGCCCTACCAACACAACAGCGGCATGGTGTTCGGCACTACATACAACATCACATACCAGTGTGACTCCAACCTCCACAACAGCATCAA
>CALZAP010000213.1 GCA_945614335.1 uncultured Prevotella sp. | reverse complement strand
GTCACGTTGACAGGAATGTTTGGGAATGTCATCATCTCCGCAATGGCAATCTGCATGATCACCACATCCATGTAAGCCAGACGGCTGAAGTCCCAGTTTCTCGAAGCCTCGTTCATGTATCTCTGGAACTCGTCGGCCTTGAGTATTGCCGCCCTGAAGAGCTTACGTGCAAAGTCGCGGTCCTCCTCGCTGTCGTATTCCGGCAGCAGAGGTTGCTTCACTCCGTTTTTCTCCTCAAATCGTTTTATTGTCTTCACCACGAATGTGTCCACTATTTCCTTGTCGTCGTTCCAATACAGGCTTTCGTCCTCGAGTATTTCCTCCAGGTCGTCGTTGTCCATGATGAAAGCCTTGTATATCTTTCTCCATACTTCCTTGTCGTGGTCATAAGAGTCGTTGTCGCTTTTCAGGTAGTCTTTGTAAAACTGTGCGTCAAGAATTCTCTGGAATAGTTTCTTCACATACTCCACATGCCCGTCCCAATTCATTTTTTTGTTTTCAAGGAATTCATTGAGCATGCGGTTGTTTTCCAACTGAAGCACAAAGCGGTTGTCGGCGAATCTCATCGACGGGCGTTCCGTCTGCTCTCTTCTTGCCTTTCTGTCCATTACGTTATAATACTCCCTGGCCTCCTTTGTCACTGCCACCATGAGCGACAACAAATAATTATAGAGGTCATAGGCTTTAGAAAGGCTAAACACGAGCTCTTTTTCGGCCGCATCAATATTGTTGTTACCGTTCTGATAGTAAGCATAAGTAAGCTGTACTACCTTTACTCTTATCAATTCTCGATTAATCATATTTTTATGTCTCTGTCTTTTTCGTGCTGCAAAATTAGGCATTTTTCCTCTATAATGCAAATAATTAAGAGAAATATTGCATTTTTTTTCAATTTACTTGTGTGTTTCAACAAAAAATAGTACCTTTGCACCGCTTTTTCAGGCATATCGCGATTTATTTTCGTGTGATGGTGAATTAAGCAGCAATTACAACACTTAATTTAGAGTAACACATTTTATTACAATGAAAGAAATTAACGTAACAGGTCAGAAGCGCAACGACCTCGGCAAGAAGGCCTCAAAACTGCTGCGCAAGGAGGGTCTTATCCCATGTAACATCTACGGTGAGAAGAAGGACGAGAACGGCAAGCCCGTGGCTCTCTCTTTCGCTTGTCCAATGAGCGAGCTCCGCAAGGTGGTTTACACTCCTCACATCTATGTCATCAACCTCATCATCGACGGCGAGAGCCACACTGCAGTGATGAAGGAGCTCCAGTTCCACCCAGTAACAGACGCACTGCTGCACGCAGACTTCTACGAGGTGAACGACCAGAAGCCTATCACTATCGGTATTCCTGTTAAGCTCAACGGTCTTGCACAGGGTGTTCGCGACGGTGGCCGCATCAACCTCTCTATCCGCAAGATCAACGTTACCGCTCCTTATCAGGTAATTCCTGAGCACCTCGACATCGACGTTACCAACCTCCAGCTCGGCAAGAGCATCAAGGTTGGCGAGCTCAGCTTCGAAGGTCTTACACTCTCTACTCCTGCTGACGTGGTAGTATGCTCTGTGAAGGCTACACGTGCATCTCGTTCAGCCGCTGCAGCTGCCGCTCAGTAATAATGGACAAATACTTGATAGTGGGACTGGGAAATGTCGGAGACGAATACGACATGACCAGACACAATACAGGATTTATGGTATTGGACGCCTTTGCGAAGGCGTCCAATATTGTTTACGACGACCGCAGATATGGATTCGTGGCCGAAACTTCAATAAAGGGAAGAAAGGTCATACTGCTCACGCCAAGCACATATATGAATCTGAGCGGCAACGCCGTAAGATACTGGATGAACAAGGAGAATATAGACATCAACAGACTGCTCGTCATCGTTGACGACCTCGCACTGCCTCTCGGCACTCTGCGACTGAAAGCCTCTGGAAGCAATGCCGGACACAACGGACTGGGAAACATACAGTCGGTACTCGGCACAGAACAGTACTGCAGGCTCAGGGTGGGAATAGGCAACGAGTTCCAACGTGGAATGCAGATACAATGGGTGCTCGGAAAATATAACGACGAGGAAATGAAGGTGCTCAACCCGAAGATTGAAACGGCTTGCGAGATAATCAAGAGTTTCGTATTGTCAGGGGTGGACTTCACAATGAACGCTTATAATAAGAAAAAATAGGTTCAGTTGACAAGTTGACAAGTTGACAAGTTGACAAGTTAATAGTTGAACAAGTAAAAGCAGACAGAAGACAATCCAAATATTGGCAAAAAACAAGAAGACTGGAGATAGGCAGCAACTTGTCAACTCGTCAACTTGTTTACTTGTCAACTAAAAAACATATGGAAGCAAGAATAGACAAATGGCTTTGGGCAGCACGCATCTTCAAGACAAGGTCGATAGCTGCAGACGCATGCAAAAACGGACGCGTCACTATAAACAATGTAAACGTGAAACCTTCGCGACCGGTGAAGGTGGGTGAAGTGGTGGCCGTGAGGAAGCCTCCTGTGACTTATTCCTTCAAAGTGCTTAAGGCCATAGAGATGAGAGTAGGAGCTAAATTGCTTCCTGAGATTTACGAGAATGTAACTACACCCGACCAGTATGAACTGCTCGAAATGAACCGCATCAGCGGATTCGTGGACAGGGCACGAGGCACTGGCCGACCTACAAAGAAAGAACGACGCTCACTCGACGCATTTATCGAACCTACATTCGACAGCTTCGATTTTGACGACGACTGGGAAGACGAAGAATAAATACTATGAAGAGAATAGCTGTATTCGTTTCCGGAAACGGAAGCAACTTCGAGAATATCACCCGATATCTACAGGGAAACGACAAGGCGCAAGTGGCACTGTTGGTAAGCAACCGCCCCGACGCCTTCGCACTGCAACGCGCCAAGCAACTCGGCGTGGAGTCGGTGGTGTGGACAAAGGCTGACTTCGCCGACGAACAACGCACCATGCAGATGCTGGTCGACCACGACATACACTTCATCGTATTGGCAGGCTTCCTTCTCATGGTGCCTACCTACCTCATACACCACTTTCCCCGCCGCATCCTCAACATCCATCCCTCACTGCTGCCAAAATACGGCGGCAAGGGCATGTACGGAAATCATGTGCATAAGGCTGTGAAGGAGAACGGCGAGAAGGAAACGGGCATCACCATACACTACGTAAGCGAGGTGTGCGACGGCGGCGAGACCATCCTCCAAGCCACCACCCCACTCTCTCCGCTCGACAGTGTGGATGACATTGCCACAAAAGTACACCAACTGGAGAAGGAATACTATCCGAAGGTGGTGCTGGAGACGGTGGGAGTTAAGGAGTTAAGGAGTTAAGGAGTTAAGGAGTTAAGGAGTTATGATTCTCAACAGTTTACTGATAGTCATAGGCATTGCCTTGGTGCTCTACGGAGCCGACCGCCTCACCGCCGGAGCCTCGGCATTAGCGAGGAGGATGAACATACCGGAGATGGTTATCGGACTTACCATCGTTGCAGCCGGCACATCGGCACCGGAGTTTTTCGTGAGCTTCATGTCGGCCATCAAAGGCACTCCCGACATGGCAGTGGGAAACGTGGTGGGCAGCAACATCTTCAACGTGCTGCTCATAGTGGGCGTCACTGCCATGGTGGCTCCCATCAGCGTCACCCGGTCTACAGTGAGCAAAGACATGCTCTGGGCCATCGCCTCGGCGGTG
>CALZAP010000212.1 GCA_945614335.1 uncultured Prevotella sp. | reverse complement strand
TCACTCCTCTCTCCTCTCTATTTCATTTCTCACTCCTCACTCCTCTCTCCTCTCTATTTCATTTCTCACTCCTCACTCCTCTCTCCTCTCTATTTCATTTCTCACTCCTCACTCCTCTCTCCTCTCTCCTCTTTATTTCTCTCCTCTTTAATTTCACGCTGCAAAGGTACGGCGAATTTTTCATTCCGGAAATAGCACAAATAGGTTAATCCATATACCACGATTGTGGTATTTTGCACGTTTTTTGGCCTTTCACCTTATATATATAATAAAAGAATAGGTTTTTTTTCGCTTTTTTGCCCAATTTATTTGGTAGTTTGAAGGATTATCCCTATTTTTGCAAAACGGAATATAAACTCTTATAATTATGATAGACGTAAAAGCAACATTAAGCTCAGCCGAAGAAAAAATGGAAATGGGCGTCATGTATCTTGAAGAGCAACTCTCAAGAGTACGTGCCGGACGCGCCAACGTAGCCATTCTCGCAGGCGTAAAGGTAGAGTCTTACGGCTCTATGGTTCCACTGAACCAAGTAGCAAACGTGTCGACACCCGACGCTCGCACCATTGCTATCCGACCATGGGACAAAAAACAGATACGCATAATCGAAAAGGCCATCATGGACTCTGATGTCGGCATCACACCGGAAAACAACGGTGAGATAATACGACTCGGCATACCACAGCCCACCGAGGAACGCCGCCGCGAACTTGCCAAGCAGTGCAACAAGATGGGCGAACAGACAAAGGTGCAGATTCGTAACATACGTGCCGACGTTAAGGAAAAACTGAAGAAGGCCATTAAGGACGGACTGTCGGAGGACCTTGAGAAGGACGCTGAAAACGACCTCCAGAAGATTCACGACAAAATGATAAAGAACGTGGAAGAACTCCTCGCTGCAAAGGAGAAGGAGATAATGACGGTGTAATGCGCACATGACAGGATTAGTGATTAGAAACACAGGAAGCTGGTACACTGTCAAAACAGACAGTGGCCAGCTTGTTGATTGCAAAATAAAAGGTAACTTCAGGCTCAAAGGCATCAGAAGCACAAACCCTGTGGCTGTGGGCGACAGGGTGAGCATAACGCCTAACCAGGAGGGAACGGCTTTCATCACCGCAATAGAAGACCGCAAGAACTATATAATAAGAAAATCGCCCAACCTGTCAAAGCAAAGCCATATCATTGCCGCTAACGTTGACCAGGCTTTCCTCGTGGTCACCATCAACCATCCGGTGACATCGACAACATTCATCGACCGATTCCTTGCATCGGCAGAAGCCTACAGGGTGCCTGTGGTGCTGCTGTTTAACAAGACCGACGCACTGAACGAAGAAGAGAGGGAATACCAGCAGATGATGATCGACCTCTACGAAACCGTTGGCTACCAATGTCTTGCCATCTCGGCCGCCAACGGCATCGGAATGGACAAGGTGAGAGAACTGCTTGCGGGAAAGACTACCGTGCTCAGCGGCAACAGCGGTGTTGGCAAGTCAACTCTTATCAATAGCCTGCTGCCCGGAGTGGAACTGAAAACGGCGGAAATAAGCGACGCACACAACGCCGGCACACACACCACCACCTTCAGCGAGATGCTCGAACTGCCGGAAGGCGGATACATCATCGACACTCCGGGAATAAAGGGTTTCGGCACCTTCGACATCGAACCGGAAGAGCTCACAAGCTACTTCAAGGAGATATTCCACTTCTCAAAAGACTGCCGTTTCAACAACTGCACACATACCCACGAGCCAGGATGCGCTGTGCTGAAGGCTGTGGAAGAACACTACATTGCCCAAAGCAGATACCTCTCGTATCTTAACATGCTGGAAGATAAAGAGGAGGGGAAGTATAGGAGTTAATACAATTGATTATTTACTGATGGAGAACAAGATTGCTGTATTATTGTCAGGAGGAGTGGACAGCTCGGTCGTGCTCTACGAACTGGTGGGACAAGGACTGAAGCCCGACTGCTTCTACATTAAAATAGGTCCTGAAGAAACTGAGGAATGGGACTGCTCGTCGGAAGAAGACCTGGAGATGGCCACTTCCGTGGCAAGACGCTATGGATGCAGGCTCGAAGTGGTGGACTGCCACCACGAATACTGGGACGAGGTGACAAGATACACCATGGAAAAGGTGAAGGCCGGATTCACGCCCAACCCTGACGTAATGTGCAACAGAATGATAAAATTCGGTGCCTTCGACCGTAAGATGGGACACTACTACGACACCATCGCAACGGGACACTATGCGCAGACGGAAATAATTGACGGGAAGAAATGGCTCACCACAAGCCCCGACCCGGTGAAAGACCAAACCGACTTCCTCGCACAGATATACGACTGGCAACTGAAAAAGGCGATATTCCCCATCGGTCACTACATGAAAGAAGAGGTAAGGGAGATTGCCGAACGGGAGCACTTGGTGAACGCAAAACGCAAGGACTCACAAGGCATCTGCTTCCTCGGGAAAATAAACTACAACGACTACATCAGACGTTATCTCGGTGAACAACCGGGCGACGTTGTAGAACTTGAGACAGGAAAAATCATCGGACAACATAAAGGACTGTGGTTTCATACCATAGGACAACGAAAGGGAATGGGATTCGGAGGAGGACCGTGGTTTGTAATAAAAAAAGACGTAAAGGCAAACATACTTTATGTAAGTCATGGTTACGACCCAGACACTGCATACAAAAGCGACTTCGCAGTGAGCGACTTCCACTTCCTCACCGAGCAGGAACTGCCCGAAAGAGTGACATTCAAAATACGACATACACCCGACTTCCACCACGCCACAGTGGAAAAAACAGCCGACGGGCAATATATCATACACTCGTCAGACAGAATACATGGCGTGGCACCGGGACAATTCTGCGTCGTATACGACGACAACCACCACCGTTGCTACGGCAGCGGGGAGATAACTTTATAGATATGGATTATTAAAAAGAAAGGACAACAATGAAACAAAAGCAATTAGCAGACAACGGACAGACAAAATTCAGCTTGAAGAAGCCATCGATATACAATGTCATCATGCACAACGACGACGTGACCACCATGGACTTCGTCGTTAATATACTTGTAAACATCTTCTGCATGACAAAAGACAATGCCGAAACGACTATGATGAAAATACACAACGAAGGTTCGGCCGTGGTAGGAGAGTACTTCCTTGACGTAGCTGAGACAAAGGTATATCTCACAGACCGACTGGCAAAAGAGAATGATTTTCCATTACATCTAACCATAAAGGAAGCATGAAACCACTTGAATTTTTTGAGCAAAAACCGCTGATAACATACGACCTAAGTCTGTTATACAAGGCTACAGTGGAGGACTTGACTTCCCAGAATGCGGTTTTCTTCACTCCAGAGGCCTTGTTGGAAAAGTTCCTGTCACACAAAGGCTTTGTGGAATACAGCAAGAAATACAATGTCAATCTCGATGACATGAAGGAGGAACTGAACCTTTACACTTCAATGCAGGACTTATTATTGGGCACGAAGATTAACGATCTTATTCCAACAAAATTCATGAAGGAAATCACAAACCGCCTGATTCATCTGCAATTGAAAAAGTTCGTCGCCAAAGAACCCGTGGACTTCTCTGCATACCGTGTAAACATTTTCAACGTCTTTTACGAGATGTTTAAACAGAATGACTCCATGGTACAATACATGATTTGCAAGTATTTTCTTCCGTTCCAGAAAATTGATGTTATGTGTA
>CALZAP010000211.1 GCA_945614335.1 uncultured Prevotella sp. | reverse complement strand
TAAATAATGTGGAGAGAGGAGTGTGGAGAGAGGAGTGTGGAGAGAGGAGTGTGGAGTGAGGAGTGAGGAGTGAGGAGTGAGATGTGAAGAAAGAAAAGTGAGATATGACAAGCAAAGAACTTTACGAGCAAGGTAACGCTTTCAGGAAACAGGGCAACTGGCAGGAAGCCATCAACTGCTACATCGAAGCAATTGAACTTGATCCTGACAGTCCGGCCGTGGAAGCGAAGGCCATGCTCGACGACATACTTAACTTTTATCATAAGGACACATATAATCCTTAAACAACAAAAAAAAGAGGGAAAAAATATGAGTAAAATCAAAGGTGCCATTGTGGTTGACATGGACCGGTGTAAAGGCTGCGCCCTGTGCGTGGAAGCCTGTCCGCAAACAGTCATCGCACTGGCAAAGAAAGTCAACAAGAGCGGCTACCCCTTCGTGGAAGTGGTGAGCCAGGAAAACTGTGTGGGTTGCGCCTCATGCGCCATCGTGTGTCCGGACGGATGCATCACAGTTTACCGTAAAAAAATGGAGGACTGACAACTATGGCAGAACAGGAAGTAACACTCATGAAAGGCAATGAAGCCATTGCCAGGGCGGCTGTCAGATGTGGAGCCGACGCATTCTTCGGCTACCCCATCACACCGCAAAGTGAAATTATCGAGACACTTGCTCTCGACAAACCATGGGAAACAACAGGTATGGTTGTGCTGCAGGCGGAAAGTGAAGTGGCATCCATCAACATGGTGCATGGAGCCGCCGGAGCCGGAAAAAAGGTATTCACCTCGTCGTCGAGCCCTGGCGTGGCCCTCATGCAGGAAGGCATCTCGTTTATGGCCGGTTCGGAAATTCCTGGAGTAATCGTCAACGTACAGCGTGGCGGACCAGGACTCGGCACCATACAGCCCTCACAGAGCGACTACAAACAAGCTACCCGTGGAGGTGGCAATGGTGACTATAACGTCATCGTGCTCGCACCGGCGTCGGTACAGGAAATGGCTGATTTCGTCGACCTCGCCTTCGAGCTGGCTTTCAAATACCGCAATCCGGCTATGATACTCAGCGACGGAGTAATCGGACAGATGATGGAAAAAGTGGTTCTGCCACCATATAAGCCAAGAAGAACTGAAGAAGAGATAAGACGCGAATGCCCATGGGCTACCATCGGACGCACTCGCGACCGCCAGCCCAACATACTCACTTCGCTCG
Organism: uncultured Prevotella sp.; assembly: GCA_945614335.1. Classification (GTDB taxonomy): domain Bacteria; phylum Bacteroidota; class Bacteroidia; order Bacteroidales; family Bacteroidaceae; genus Prevotella. The sequence goes on along the minus strand of CALZAP010000211.1, from coordinate 2,543 downwards.
AGCTCAAGCCGGAGGTGATGGAAAAGCACAACCTTCACCTTCAGGAGAAATACCGCAAGATAGAGGAAACGGAAGTGAGATACGAAACTTCTGACTGCGAAGAGGCTGAATACCTTATCGTGGCTTTCGGCTCTGCCGCGAGAATAGCACAGAAAGCTATCGAGATGGCACGCGAACAAGGCATCAAGGTAGGCCTCTTCCGCCCCATCACACTCTGGCCTTTCCCCAAAAAGGAAATCAACAAGATGGCAAAGGGAAAGAAAGGCATACTCGTGGTGGAAATAAATGCCGGACAGATGGTCGACGACGTGCGACTTGCCGTCAACGGTGAAGAGAAAGTGGAATATTTCGGTCGTCTGGGTGGCATCGTGCCCGAGCCCGACGAGATTGTGGAGGCACTGAAGAATAAACTGATGTAGAATTATGGTCAACAGAGAAGAAATCATAAAACCGGAAAACCTCGTCTACAAGAAGCCGGAACTGATGAACGATGTTCCGATGCACTACTGCCCTGGTTGCAGCCATGGAGTGGTACATAAGTTAGTGGCTGAGGTGATTGAAGAAATGGGGTTGGAGGAAAAGACTGTAGGTGTATGTCCCGTGGGATGTGCAGTCTTCGCATACCGTTATCTTGACATCGACTGGCAGGAAGCCGCCCACGGACGCGCACCGGCCGTTGCCACAGCCATAAAGCGAGTATGGCCCGACCGCCTCGTGTTCACCTATCAAGGCGATGGCGACCTTGCCTGCATTGGCACAGCCGAGACCATCCATGCCCTAAACCGTGGCGAGAACATTACCATAATATTCATCAACAACGCCATATACGGAATGACCGGCGGACAGATGGCTCCCACAACGCTCATGGGACAGAAGACAAGCACTTGTCCCTATGGCCGACAGGCCGACCTTCACGGCTATCCACTGAAGATTACGGAACTTGCCGCACAACTGGAAGGCACATGTTATGTCACCCGCCAGAGCGTGGAGAGTGTTGCAGCCATCAGAAGTGCCAAACGTGCAATACGCAAGGCCTTCGATGCTTCAATGGCAGGCAAAGGCAGCTCGCTGGTCGAAATTGTGTCTACATGCAACAGCGGCTGGAAGCTCTCGCCCGTTCAGGCAAACCAATGGATGAAGGAAAACATGTTTAAATTCTATCCAAAGGGAGATTTGAAGGATACATTGAAATAATGTGGAGAGAGGAGAGTGGAGAGAGGAGAGAGATATGCAAAAGCACAATCTGCCCTTAAACTATTCTCACTCCTCACTCCTCACTCCTCACTCCTCACAAAACATCAGCTTATGAAAAAAGAAATCATTATATCGGGATTCGGCGGACAAGGTGTGTTGTCGATGGGAAAGATACTGGCTTACTCCGGACTCATGGAAGGAAAAGAAGTGACATGGATGCCAGCTTACGGACCGGAACAACGTGGCGGAACAGCTAACGTCACAGTGATTATCAGCGACGAGAAAATATCCTCGCCTATTTTGAGCTCATTCGATGTGGCCGTGGTGCTCAACCAACCATCACTCGAAAAATTTGAGCCTAAGGTGAAAGCAGGTGGCACACTCATCTACGACGGATACGGCATATACAACCCGCCAACAAGAAAGGACATCAACGTGTATCGCATAGACGCCATGGACAAGGCGGCTGAAATGAAAAACGCAAAGGTGTTCAACATGATTGTTCTCGGCGGACTGCTACAAGTATGCCCCATCATCAGTACCAAGGGCGTGGAGAAGGCCTTGTACAAGACACTCCCCGAACGCCACCACGGACTCATTCCACTAAATATGGAAGCACTGAATGCCGCCACACTCAACAAGATGTGAAAAGCAACCTTCTGCAGGAAACAGGCCGGCATAGATGCCGCCACACAACAATACACCGCCGTGGGCGAATATCGCCACACGGCGGTATTCTTTTTCACGCAACTCGTCGAGAAACTCCGACACACGGGCATATAGGTCAGGAAAGCCCTCGCCACCGGTAGCCCTGAGGTGCATATAGTCGTCATACCACATCTGAAGGGCATCGTCCTTTATGTCGTCGTATCGTTGCATCTCCCATTCTCCCATGTTCATCTCCTTCAAACGGTCATCAACCACCGGACTGTCATAACCACAATATGCAGCCAGTTTCCTGGCTCTCGTAAGGGGCGAGGAAAACACAATGTCAGGACTGCCGTCGGCAAAAACATCTTCAAGACGCGACTTGGTAAGTGTCGCCTCCTGCTCAAAAGTGTCGGCCACAGGTACGTCCGACCAACCATAACAAGTGCCCTTTGGCACTCCCACACGTGTGTGTCTAACCATTATTATCTCCATATTTCGCGATTTTTGGGTACAAAGTTAATGAAAATTTATCTTCTTATGATATTTTATCATAAAGAAATCGAAATATTAAAGAAAAAACACTAACTTTGCACAATGAAAAAATCGACATTGATAAAAAAGACTTGTATTGTCACATGTCTTGTACTAATAATGACCATTTTGACGGCAGCAAAATCATTTGCAGCCGACAAGGTTCT
>CALZAP010000210.1 GCA_945614335.1 uncultured Prevotella sp. | reverse complement strand
ATCGTAAAGGAAGAAACAGCTGAATAATGAATAAGATAAACGCGATAATCACTGGTATAGGAGGTTACGTACCCGACTATGTCCTTAACAACGAGGAATTGTCGAGGATGGTGGACACCAACGACGAGTGGATTATGACGCGTGTAGGAATCAAAGAGCGCCGAATCCTGACAGAAGAAGGACTCGGCACTTCCTATATGGCGCGTAAAGCTGCAAAGCAGCTGCTCCAGAAGACCGGTGTCGATCCTGATACTATCGATGCGCTCATCGTTACGACGTCTACAGCTGACTACAAGTTCCCGTCCACTGCTTCCATCGTTCTTGGAAAGTTAGGACTGAAGAATGCGTTTGCATTTGACATGTGGGCTGCTTGTTGCGGATTCCTGTACACACTTGACGTTGCGGCATCGATGATTCAAAGCGGCCGCTGCAAGAAAATCATTGTAATCGGTGCAGACAAGATGTCGTCGGTGGTGGACTATAAAGACCGCTCCACCTGTGCCCTTTTTGGCGATGGTGCTGCAGCAGTGCTTGTGGAAGCTACTGAAGAGGAGAACATCGGAGTAATGGATTCTCATTTCCTTACAGACGGTAAGGGTCTGCCGTTCCTTCACCTGAAGGCTGGTGGCTCAGTGTGTCCTCCTTCTCATTTCACTGTCGACCATCGTCTTCACTATCTCTATCAGGAGGGTCGCACGGTGTTCCGCTATGCTGTCACCAGCATGAGCGACGACTGTGCTCTCATTGCAGAGCGAAACAACTTGAATAAGGACAACATTGCATATGTTGTTCCTCATCAGGCAAATATGCGCATCATAGAGGCAGTGGCAAAGCGTCTTGACTTGCCTATGGACAATGTGATGGTAAACATTGAGCACTTTGGTAACACTAGTGCGGCTACCATTCCATTGGCACTGTGGGAAAACGAGAGTAAGCTGAAGAAAGGCGACAATCTGATTTTCACTGCTTTTGGTGCAGGATTTGTTCATGGTGCCTCATATTATAAATGGGCATACGATGGAAGTCAGGTGTAGAGTGAAGCGGTAAGAGTATTATATCAAAGCAATCTTCGAAGGTGCATTGGCTTAATGAGGTCGTTGCACCTTCGTTTTTTTATTCTTTGCCAAGAAGGCTGATGATAGTCTGGTTTGCAATGTCTATGGCCGTTGAGTCGAGCTCTTTAAGGTAGATGAGTGTCGTTTTCTCTGAGTCGTGGCCTAATGCATGGCTAATGGTGCTTAGCGACACTCTCTATTCTAAGTTCTTCAATAGAAAGCTGAATGTTCATTGTTTCCATAGTATATATGTTGAATGAAAAAACCGGATAATCGGAGAGAGCGTTTTTCGCTCAGTCTGATTATCCGGTTTTTGATTGTCTCAGAAATAGTTATTTCACGTTGCCGACTTTAATGAGGTATTCGGCTATTTGAACTGCATTGAGAGCAGCTCCCTTTCTTATTTGGTCGCTACTGAGCCAGAATGTGAGTCCGTTTTCGTCGGCGAGGTCCTTGCGAATGCGTCCTACGTAAACGTCGTCTTTGCCTGCAGTGTCGAGAGGCATTGGGTAAACGAGGTTGGCAGGATCGTCCTTCAGTGTACAGCCAGGTGCCTCTACAATAGCTTTCTGTGCTTCTTCCACAGATATTGGACGTTCGGTCTCAATCCAAACCGATTCAGAGTGAGAACGAAGTGAGGAGACGCGAACGCACATGGCAGAGCACTTTACGTCGCTGTGCATGATTTTGCGTGTCTCGTTAAACATCTTCATCTCTTCCTTTGTATAACCGTTTGGCTGGAACACGTCAATCTGCGGTATTACGTTGTAAGCCAACTGATAGGCGAATTTCTTCACTGTCACAGGTTCGTCGTTCATAATTTGTCGATACTGCTCCTGAAGTTCAGCCATGGCTGCAGCTCCGGCGCCGCTTGCGCTCTGGTAGCTTGCGATGTGAATGCGCTTGATGTGGCTGAGTTTTTCCAGTGGTTGCAGTGCCACTACCATCATGATGGTGGTGCAGTTAGGGTTGGCGATGATGCCTCTTGGGCGGTTGAGTGCATCTTCGGCATTACATTCAGGCACTACCAATGGCACGTCTTCGTCCATACGGAAAGCGCTTGAGTTGTCAATCATGACAGCCCCATACTTGGTGATGTCTTCGGCAAACTCCTTTGAGGTGCCTGCGCCGGCAGATGTGAAAGCGATGTCCACATCCTTGAAGTCGTCGTTGTGTTGCAACAGTTTCACTTCATACTCTTTTCCGCGGAACGTGTATTTCGTTCCGGCGCTTCTTTGCGATCCGAACAAGACGAGTTCGTCCATGGGGAAGTTTCTCTGGTCAAGCACGCGGAGGAATTCCTGTCCTACAGCGCCGCTTGCTCCAACAATAGCTACTTTCATTTTGTCTAAATTTTATGTTGTTAATATTCTATTTCTTTGTCGTTTTTACCTTTTCGGGTGCAAATTTACAACATTTAATGCAATTATCCTTTAATTTTTAAGGAATTATGATTGAAATATGATATTTTTTTTGCACCTTTGCACCAAGATTTGAAAATCGAAAGAAAAAGATGCCCGATATTACGCGATATTTCCCGATTACCGACCCGACATTGATCTTCTTTGTCGTGTTAAGTATCATATTGTTTGCACCTATAGTGATGTCCCGTTTGCGCATTCCTCATATCATAGGAATGGTACTCGCCGGCATCGTTGTAGGTCGCTATGGCTTGAACATACTGGAACGCGATTCTTCGTTCGAACTCTTCGGCAAGGTGGGGCTTTTGTATATCATGTTCCTTGCAGGTTTGGAGATGAACCTTACCAACCTGCGGAAGAGGAAACGGCAGTTCCTGGTATTCGGATTGCTGACGTTTGCTATCCCGTTTGTGATAGCCTATTTTGTAGGCTTGTCGCTGTTGGGTTATTCAGAGACTACCTCTTTGCTCCTGGCCTGTATCTTTTCTTCCAACACGCTGATAGCCTATCCCATAGTGTGCAAGTTTGGTTTGCAGCGTCATCCGAGTGTGGCTTTAAGTGTGGGTTCTTCCATGATAGCCCTTACTCTTTCCCTTCTCATTCTTGCGGCCATTGTCGGTTCGGCAAGTGGTGAGGGAGGCATAACGTTCTGGGTGGCGTTTGTTGTGAAGGTGCTCGCTTTCTGTGCAGGCTCTTCATACGTCATACCCCATCTTACACGTTGGTTTTTCAATCATTATGCCGACTCGGTCATGTTATATATATATATAATGTGTATACTCTTCCTCAGTGCCGCCGTGTCGGAGTTTTGTGGCTTGGAAGGCATTTTTGGCGCGTTTATGGCCGGTCTTATCCTCAACCGATACATACCGAGTGTCTCGCCATTGATGAACCGTATAGAGTTTATCGGCAATGCCCTTTTCATTCCATATTTCCTTATTGGAGTAGGAATGCTTATAGACATCAGCGTGCTCTTCCACGGCTATGACACACTTTGGGTAATCTTCTGCATTGTGTTCTTTGCAACAGTAAGCAAGGCGCTTGCTGCATATATCTCCTGTATCGTGTTTAAGGTGCCATGGCTGTCTGGTCACATGATGTTTGGTCTCACAGAGGCTCATGCGGCCGGTGGCATTGCCATGACCATGGTGGGTATGCAGATGTTGCAGCCCGACGGTACATACGTGTTTGACGCCAACGTGCTCAATGGTGTGGTGATGATGATACTCTTCACGTGTATAATAAGTTCCATAGTGGTAGAGAACACTTCTCAGGCCATCC
>CALZAP010000209.1 GCA_945614335.1 uncultured Prevotella sp. | reverse complement strand
CGACACGACGGTTCGACGGCGACTGGCAGCAGCCGATGTTCGTCATGGGCGACACGCCCGACACCATGACCCTCTGGGACCACACCGACGCCGGCGACAGGAAATGGCAGGCGGAGGCCGACGGCGACTATGTCATACGCATCGACAAGCTGACACGCCACGTCTCCATCACGTCCGCAGCATCCGGCATCGCACACGCCACGCCATCCGCCGCGCCATCCGCCGCAAAGGCATACACCATCGCGGGCATACAGACAGACGGCGACAGAAGGGGCATCATCATACAGAACGGACAGAAACGTGTCGTCCGCAACCGCTGACCTGCCAAGGTGTTTAATTTTTATAACCTTCCTGAAATCATACAACCCAAAAACAAAAAACATTATGAAATCAAAAACATTTACACAGAGATTGTTAGGCTGCATGCTTCTTGCAGCAAGTACACTGACCGTTCAGGCTGCCGAACGCCTTCTTATTGTAGGCGATGGCGTGTGGGGCGGCTGGTCGATTGACAACTCCATCGTCATGATGAAAGACGAGACAAACCCCGACCTCTTCACCGCTACGGTGCAGCTGAAGGCGAACAGCGACTTCAAGTTCCTCACCGAAACATGGTGGGGCGCATTGGAATACCGTGCAGGCGACAGCAATGTGACACTCAGCGACGGTGTTGCAAGCGCACTCGTGTCGTCAGAAGAAAACGGCAACGACAACAAGTTCCAGGTTGCCGAGACCGCGAACTATGACATCGTCTGCGACCTCTCCGCAAAGAAACTCACTGTCACGAAGGCGGCTTATCAGGAGAATGAGATCAAGCACACCGCCCTCTGGCTCATCGGCGGGGCGACACCGGGCGAATGGGACCTCGGCAAAGGCGTGAAAATCTCTCCGAAAGCCGACAACCCAATGGTGTTCGTAGGCACTGCCGACTTGAAAGAGGGCGATATGAAGATTGCCGTCAACACCTACACGGGCTACGGCCAAACATTCTACCAGTGCGACGCAACGGACAACACAAAGATGGTGTTCGGCGGCGACGACAACAAATGGAACATCGCGAAAGCCGCTAAATACGACATCGTGGCTGATGTCAAGAACCTCACCATCTCCATCAAGGAGCATACCTCGACCGGCATCGCCGAAACAGAAGCGGTGGCAGAGCAGCAGACAGAATGGTTCACACTCTCCGGCGTGAAGGTTGCACAGCCTCGCAACGGCGTTTTCGTGAAACGTCAAGGCAAAAACATTGTTAAGGTTTTAGTTAGATAATAGAATTGCAAAGATTGTGAGGGAGGCGTGCCGCTACGATGCGGCACCCTCTCCTCCGTTTCGCGACCGCCACACCCCTGCCACCTGCCGTAAACTACGGCGACAAGAGATTTAAGATACAGCCACCACACTTGGTTTTGCTTTTTATAGGGTGGTTCTACAATACGACGAATACAAGTCTGCACCGTCGTCTATTCTTCTTACATCATATATTTACTAACTCAACTTTCGGAAGTAATCAACAAAGTTGACTATCAAGTGATTAATAAGTGGAAACTATAAAGAATATGTCACGACCAGCCTTCCAGGCTGGTCATTGTTAACACACTTTATTACTTGCGAATCTTGAATTTACTAACTCTTCAAATACATGTTTTGGCATAAGAAATCACGAATTACGATGCTGTTGCTGTGTCTGTTTTTCATGACACAGACAGTGTCGGCGCTTGATGTCGTGTGGGAAAACACACTCGAGCTGTCCACCGACAAGGCATGCTATGCGCCAGGCAGCACAGTAACGTTCGCTGCTGTCGGCGATTTGCCGTCGGGCAAGGAAGTGTATGTGCGCTACCGCCACAACAACACTTTCATTGAGAAACACACATTCACATCCAAGACCTGGACTTGGACACCCCCAAAAACCGACTATATGGGCTATATGGTTGACCTGTACTATATGGAATGGAACGGGGATGTCGGCACAGAGCATATCATAGGTGCCATCGCTGTCGATGTCTCGTCCGACTGGAAGCGCTTCCCGCGCTACGGCTTCGTGGCGGAGTTCGACAATAAGGGGGGCTCTATCACCAAGGATATAGAGGCTGAGATGAAGTATCTCAACCGCCTCCATATCAACGGTGTGCAGTTTTATGACTGGCACTGGAAACACCACAAGCCCGTCAGATTCCGCGAAGACGGTTCGCTCGACCCATGGTATGATGACATCAGCAAACGCTGGATAGGCACCGAGTTTGTGAAGAAATACATCGAAGTGCAGCACCGCTACGGCATGAAGTCCATCTTCTACAACCTCTGCTTCGGCGCATGGAATGACTACGAGGCTGACGGGGTGAAAAAAGAATGGGGACTATACAAGCAAGACAGCAACGGCACCCTCTCTCAGGACTTTCATGAGCAGCCTTCAGACTGGTATAGTAATATCTACCTCATGAACCCCGGTAACCCCGGATGGCAGGACTATCTCGCCGACCGCAACGCCGAGGTTTATGCCAACTACGACTTCGACGGTTACCAGATAGACCAGCTCGGCGACCGAGGCTACAAGCTCTACGCCTACGACAAAGACAACATCGACCTTCCCCATAACTACGGTCTCTTCATCGACGCCATGAAACGCCGGCATCCTGGCAAGCGGCTCATCATGAATGCCGTCAGCAACTACGGCGCGCAGAACATCGCGAGCAAGGATGTCGATTTCTGCTACACCGAGACATGGAAAGGCGAGGCCGGCTTCAGCAACCTCTTCGACATCATCAGAGCCAACGATGCCTACAGCGGACATAAGCTTCAGACCGTCTTCGCCGCCTACATCAACTACGACAAGGCGGACAAAGGCGGTTCGGGCGACTATCTCGTCAACACTCCCGGCGCGTTGCTCACCGACGCAGTGATGTTCGCCATCGGCGGCTCGCACCTTGAGATGGGCGACCACATGCTCACACGCGAGTATTTCCCTGCCCATCCCCTTGCCATGACCGACGAGCTGAAGCAGCGTCTCATCCACTACTACGATTTCCAGACAGCCTATCAGAACCTGCTTCGCGGCATAGACTCGAGAGGCGTATTCCAACCTTCGGTAAGCTCTACCAACCATTCCGTCAACGCATGGCCGCCCCAGAGCAACCACATCACGGCATTTGCTAAGAACGTGGGAAAAAACAGGTGGTACATCTGCTCAATTTCTACAATACCGACGACCTGTCGTGGCGTGACCTCAACGGAACAAGACCAGCTCCGACGAAGCTGACCGACATAAACTTCACCTTCGAGACAATAAGGCAGATACGCAAGGTGTGGACGGCTACGCCCGACAACTATGGCGGAACACCTCTCGAACTGCCGTTCACGCGGGATGGCAACAAGGTGACCGTAACCGTGCCGTCGCTCGAATACTGGACCATGGTGGTGTTTGAAACCGCTGCCGTAGAAGACAACATGTATGTCACAGGCGAGGACTTCGGCAACTACAGTACTTATGGTATGTTTGCCATGACACGTGGTGCCGACGGTGATACGTACAACGCCAAGGTGCATCTCACTGCCGGCAACAAGTTCAAGTTCGTCAACGGCACCGACTGGGGCACTAACTCCAGCTACTATGCCGAATTCGAGAACTACGAGTTCAACGACGGCATAAACTCCGGCAACCTGCTTCTCAGCAGGAGCAATTCAACCTACCCCGACTACCAGTTCACCGTGAAAGAGACAGGCGACTACTACATCACCCTCGACCTGAACAATATGAAAATCTATGTGAACAAGGCGGCAGCGAC
>CALZAP010000208.1 GCA_945614335.1 uncultured Prevotella sp. | reverse complement strand
ATCAGCACAAAATTGATGTGTTTTTATATAAAAAACATTAAATATCAGTCGATTGTTTGTTTATTGCGATAATAATTATTATCTTTGCAATAAAATTATTGGGCAATATGGCAAACAAGATGATAACAAATCCGTTTATAGTCGGCAAATATTTGTCAGACGAGTATTTCTGTGACCGTATTGAGGAAACAGACTTCCTTAAAAAACAGATAGTGAACGGCAGAAATGTAGCCCTGATTTCCACAAGGAGAATGGGGAAAACGGAACTCATACACCACTTTATGAGACAGCCAGGCATTGCCGACAACTATATTTCGATATTTGTGGATATATACGCCACTACATCATTGGCGGAATTCGTTTATCAGCTCGGAAAGGCTGTTTATGAGAAACTCGCACCGAAATCGGAGATATGGAAGCAAAGGTTCTTCAGTGTCGTCAGCTCGCTCCGTATGGGATTCAAGCTCGACCCTATGACCGGGGAGCCTGGGTTTGACATTGGACTTGGTGACATAAAAACTCCGCAAACCACTCTTGACGAGATATTCAATTACCTGGAACAGGCAGAAAAGCCATGCATCGTTGCCATCGACGAATTTCAGCAGATAGGAAATTATGATGAGAAAAACACTGAGGCCATGCTGCGCACACTCATACAGAGATGCACCAACACCACATTCATCTTCGCAGGGAGCAAACGGCATGTTATGGCAAATATGTTCACCTCTCCATCAAAACCTTTTTATCAAAGTTCGATAACCATGGGTCTCAACCCTATACCTTTGGAAACCTATTGCAAATTCGCCTCAAGGATGTTCAAACTTGGGGAAAGAAGCATCGACGAGGATGTTGTAAGGACTGTTTATGAGGCCTATAATGGTTGCACATGGTTTATGCAGATGATGATGAACGAGCTGTTTGCATTGACACCCGTGGGAGAGAAGTGCGTGAAGGATATGATGCCTCAGGCAAAGCGGGGCATAATCCTTAGTCAGGAGCAAACCTACAAGGAGACGCTCTCGCAAATGGCTCCTCGCCAGAAGATGCTTCTTCAGGCGATAGCGCGTGACAAGGAGGCAAGAAACATCACGAGCCAGGAATTCATCTCTCGCCATAGTCTGCCGTCGGCAAGTTCAGTGCAGTCGGCTGCCAAGGGACTTCTTTCCTTAGACATGATCACCAAGGATGACAACGCTTATCGCATCTACGACTATTTCTTCTCCGAATGGTTGGCTAAAGTATATTAAGAGTTATGAGTTTATGACAAGCGATTGACAAAAAGTACGATATTTATTTTGTAATGTCTTGGATTTGCATTACCTTTGCAGGCGAAATTTATCATGGCGACAAATGAGGGAAGCAGAAAGCAACAAAAAACTGTTTGAAGCGGTATGGCGGGAAAACTATTCCAAGCTGTACCGCATTGCTTATGATTTCCTTCAAAACGACGAGGTTTGCCGCGACGTGGTTAGCGAGGTCTTCGCAAAGGCATGGCAGAAATGGGACAGTTTGAACACGCAAACCGTTACCAACTATCTCTTCATCAGCGTGCGCAACTCCTGCTACAACAAGTTGCGCGAAAGAGGTTCACAATACCGGTATGCCGAATATGTCAAACAATTCTACGACACTGTGGACTATAACCATTTTGACACCATAGACGAACGAATAACAGAGCTAAACAACGTGGTGGAAAAACTGCCCTACAAGACTCGCTTCATACTGCAACAATGTTACTACGAGAAACACACTTACAGGGAGGTGGGGGAAATGCTGGGAATTACTTCCGACGGAGTAAAGAAGCACATCATGAAGGCGCTCGACATCCTTAGAGGTCATTTCAATGTTAAAAAATAAGCACTTTGTACCCGACAAGGCTTCAAATACGTATATTAAAGTAAACAACCGACAATGAAGGAAGAATACAATAAATATAAGACTGACACGGAACAGCGGATGCCTACGGAGGAGGAACAGCATCTGCTGAGAATGGCTATTGGACGAACCTCACGACCTGCACCTGACGTGGAGGCCGAATGGGAGAAATTCGCGGAGACATGCGGCAAACAACCTGTCGCCAAGCACAAGAAAAAGATTGCGGTATGGATGGCTGCGGCAGCTGCCGCGGTGGCATTCGTCTTATATTTGGCTAACCGACCTGACGGCTTCGACAAGCAGGAGGCATTCATAGCCGTAAAGGGAATAACACATGAGGTGACCGTGCAAGAGGACGACGGAAAGCCTACCGTGGTGAAGACAAGACAACTGGACTTCAGCAGGACAACACACACAAAGGACGAAGCTGGAAATATGACAGCAAAGAAGACTGTGGTGACAACTTCGCGCGGCATGGACGCTCAAATGACACTGCCCGACGGTACTGTGGTATGGCTGAACGCTGAAAGCCGAATAACATTCACTGACAAATACGGATTGGAAACACGTGAGGTAAACGTGGAGGGAGAGGCTTATTTTGAAGTGAAGAAAGACACTGACCATCCCTTCATCGTCCACACGCCTTATTTCACCACAAAGGTTCTTGGCACTTCATTCAACGTTAAGGCTTACCGACAGCAGACGGCTCACGTAGTGCTAGTCAGCGGAAAGGTGGAAGTGACCGGTAAAGAGGGTGGCACACTCATAATGTCACCTGGAGAAATTGTAAACACAGACAATGGTGGCGACATGAAAAAAGAGAGAACCGACACTTATCCATTCGTACAATGGAAAGACGGATTCTTCTATTTCGACCGTACACCTCTTGCCGACATTATGCGCGAACTGGGACGATGGTACAACATCAATATAGTGTTTGAAAACCCGTCGCTGATGAATGTCAACCTGCATTTTGTGGCAGAAAAGACCCAAAACATCAACGACATCGTGAAAAGCCTTGATAAAGTGATACCAGGAAAGGTTACAATAGGGGATAATGAGATAACATTATATTAACCGAATTTTTTTGTACCCGATTGCTTTCGATATGTGTATTTACATTTGAATACACTAATAAATTGAAACAAAATTATGTAAAATTATGAAGAAAAAAGCAATCGAATCGCTTCTCGTAGCCCTGCTTTCGCTTGTGACCGGAGTGGCTTATGCCGCTGGCGACAAGGGAAAGGACATCTCACTGAAGTGTCGCGACATGCAGCTAACAGAGGCTCTGCGCCAAGTGGAGCGGCAGTCGGGCTACTACAAAATCAACTACAACTACGACGAGTTGAGCAAACACAAGGTTACAGTCAACATTGTTAAAAAACCGGCTCCTGTGGCTGTTGACATGCTGCTCGACGGACTCCCCTATCAGGCTGAGGTGAACAACAAGTTTATCAACATCACCAAGGAGCAGAAATACTACGTCGTCGACAACGACGTGTTTACTGCCAAAGGACGAGTGACCGACCAAGCCGGTGAACCGCTGATAGGTGTCACCGTGCAGGAAAAAGGCGGAAAACTTGGAACCATAACCGACAATGACGGCCGATTCTCACTTGTCGGCGCACAGTCCAACATGGTGTTGACATTTTCCTTCATCGGTATGAGAACACTGGAAAGAAAGGCCACTCAAAACTTCATTGAGGTGATTCTCGACGACGAGGGAAACGTGATGAAGGACGTGGTCGTAACGGGTATTTTCCGAAAGGCGAAGGAGAGCTACACTGGCTCGGTAGCAACGGTAACGGCAGAGCAACTGAAGCAGTTTCGCGGACAGAACCTGCTGCAGACGCTGAAGAATGCCGACGCATCGATAAACTTCGCCATCGACAACCTCAACGGCTCAAACCCCAACAACCTGCCCGACA
>CALZAP010000207.1 GCA_945614335.1 uncultured Prevotella sp. | reverse complement strand
GGTTCTTCTTCTGTACCACAGGACGAGGTTGCCACTATCAACAAGTTCGGCGGCAAGCTGCCAGACGCTATCGGTATTCCAGAGGATCAGCTCCGTCAGGCTTCTAAGTCGGCTGTTTGCAAGATCAACATCGACTCTGACTCTCGTCTGGCCATGACAGCTGCCATCCGTCAGCACCTCGCTGAGCATCCTGGCGACTTCGACCCACGTCAGTATCTGAAGCCAGCTCGTGAGAACATGAAGAAGATGTACATCCACAAGATTGTGAATGTGCTTGGTTCTGACGGCAAGCTCGCCCAGTAATCGACTATTTTTCACACATTTATATAGAAAAGGTTGGTATTCCGTGCCAACCTTTTTCTGTTTACTTCAGTCCATAAGCTATGAACAACAATGAAATGACACGTGAGGAAACCGTGCTCAACTATTTGCGCGAACATGACATTCCATTTGAAGTGTATAACCATCCGGAAGGCAAAACCATCGAGGAGGCGAAACGATGGTGGCGCGACGACGGCAGCGTACACTGCAAAAACCTTTTCTTCAGAAACCACAAGGGCAACCGCCACTACCTCGTGTCGTTTCATTGCGACCACGACCTCGACATCCACGACCTCGAACACCGGCTGAAGGAGTCGCTCGTGGCGCGCGGTCTGCCTTCCTGCGGCAAACTGTCGTTCGCCTCACCGGAACGCATGGCACGCTATCTTGGCCTTGAGCCTGGCAGTGTTTCGCCCTTCGGCCTCATCAACGACACCTCAAGCCACGTACATCTCTTCCTCGACGAGAATCTCCTCCACGCCACCACCCTGTCGTTCCATCCCAACGACTGTCGCGGCACTGTGGTCATCACCCTCGACGCCTTCCTCCGCTATCTCTCATGCGTAGGCAACAGCTACGAATTCCTGCCGCTATACTGAGGCCGATTTTTTCGGTCTCTTTGCTTGTTTCAAATGTTGTTTATTTCGTCTTCGGAAAGTCCTGAGACGTGGCTAATCACTGCGACATCAATTTTTAGCTTTTTCATTTCCATGGCAACAGAAATCGCTTTGTTGTATTCACCTTCTGCACGGCCTTCTTTAAGACCTTCTGCACGGCCTTCTTTAAGACCTTCTGCACGACCTTCTGCACGACCTTCTATAAGACCTTCAGTACGGTAGGTATCGAGCACGCTGTCTTGTGTGCGGATGGTGTCTAGATAGTCATCGTATGCCCTACGCTCCTCATCGTTCATCTTCATAATTCGGAGCTGCTCCTTTGCCTCCCGCAGGCCGGGGGTCTGGGTGTCATCCTTTATATGATTGTTCTTGAGGAAGTCGAGCCATTCGTCAATTGGCGTTTTCGCTATATCGTTGAACTCGTTAACCCTTATCAGATAATATTCCGGAAAGAACTCAGACGGCTTCAGCTCCTTTATTACTTTGTTGTCACGCTTACGCATAAGAAGCTCGTCACCCGTATGCACACCGACGAACGTGGTCGTGCCGTGATACAGGTAGTCACTGCCCTTGCCAAGGTCGAAATAAAGAATGTTTATGGAATATATCTTCTTTACGTCCTTGTATGCCGAACCAAGGGATATATGTTCGGTAATGGCCTTGGACACACCATACAACACTCTCTGAAGATAATACCATTCACGTGTGAGCTGTATTTCTATCAGGATGATTTGGCCCTTACTGTCTTTGGCCTTTATATCCACACGGTTGAACTTGTCGCTCAGAGTGTCCTGGTTGCTTTCGCTCTCAAGAAGTTCGACGATGGTTATCTTCTCATTCAACAACACAGTGACAAGACCTTCAAGCACCGCATAGTTGGCCTTGTCCCTAAGCAGTCTCTTTGCTGCCCAATCAAATCGTATGATACTGTTACTGTCCATTTTGTTCTCCTTTTGGCTGCAAAGATATACAAAAAATCCCGAACGGCAAAGTAGTTCGGGATTTTTTTTATATCAATGTCTTATACATGTGCGTGAAGGCTGGTTTCTATTACCAGTTCTCGGCCCTTACCTCGAAGTAGCTCTGTGGATGGGCGCATACCGGGCAGATTTCTGGGGCTTTCTTGCCTACCACGATGTGTCCGCAGTTGCGGCACTGCCAGATGGTGTCGCCTTCGCGTGAGAACACGATGCCGTCCTCGATGTTCTTCAGCAGCTTGCGGTAGCGCTCCTCGTGATGACGCTCCACCTCAGCCACACCGCGCATCTGGGCAGCAATCTCTATGAAGCCTTCCTCTTCGGCTTCCTGGGCCATACGGTCGTACATGTTTGTCCACTCGTAGTTTTCGCCTTCGGCAGCAGCTGCGAGATTTGCCATGGTGTCCTTCACTGCACCGCCTTCAAGATGCTTGAACCAGAGCTTGGCATGCTCTTTCTCGTTTGCGGCAGTCTCCTCGAAGAGGGCTGCAATCTGCTGGTAGCCGTCTTTCTTTGCGCGTGATGCGAAATATGTGTACTTGTTGCGGGCCATTGACTCGCCTGCAAATGCCTCGAGAAGGTTCTTCTCTGTTTTTGTTCCTTTGAGTTCTTTCATTGTTGTTCTGTCTTTTAAATGTTAGTAATGTTGAATTTTCTGGTGCAAAGATACAAACTTTTATGTTTTCCACCAAACGAAAACATCTATTTCTTCATAGAAAAAATCAATAATTGCTAAAAAAGACTTGAGGGAGACGACGCATCAACGCGCCATCTCCCTCTCATTACTCTACTACTACTAAAATAGGAAATGTTTACGTAATAATTATCGAGCCTGAACGTATTTTTTACCTTTCTTTACGACAATGGCCTTGCCATTCTTAGAGGCACGCTGACCGCCGAGGTTGAATACCGGAGCGTTGTCAGCCTCTTCTGCCTTTGCTTCGTTGATGCCTGTAGAAGTGCCCTTTGTAACGTCCACTTTTACATCGAAATACTGTCCACCATTGAACATTACGTCCTTCAAGACAATCTGTGAAGCTTCAGCAAGAGTCTCGTCGGCCTTTACCTTGAAGCTCAGCAGTGAGCCTGGCGACTTCAGCGACTTTATGTCCATATTGTAGACAATAATCAAAAGCTCATTAGCGCTTTTATATGTTACGTCAAAAACGTGACTTGCCTTAAGGGATGTTCCTTTTGTTGCATAGAAGGTGATTGGCTCTTCGTCCTCATCAAGACCTTCCTGCTTTACAAAGGTGAGTCCATCCGGAAGCAGTATGTTCATCTGGAATCCGGAACGCTCAACAGAGCTTTCATAGTTGATAGTCAACTCCATCTCATCGCCAGCTGCAATGGTCACCGGGTCGATGGACACCTTTTCAGGATTCTCCTCCTGGGCATTGGCGAAAGACACTCCACCAACGAGCATCATCAGCATCAAGCCGAGTTTTGCTATATTCATATACTTTTTCATGTTTTTCTGTTTTAAAGTTCTCTATTTCTTATTCCTTAATAATTGCGATAACGGCATATATATCTTGGATATTAACATTGCCGTCACCGTTTACGTCAGCATAAGGATTGGTTTCTAAGCCCTTGATAACTGAAATTACAGCATATATATCGCTGATGTTATAAACACCGTCACCCGTCGGGTCGGTGATGCACTTCACGTTATAAGTGAGCACGTCTTCGAGGGCGTATTCTACGCCGGAGGGATTAACCACCTTAATGTCACTTATCACCACATCGCCACTTGCACTTGTACCATCAGCCACAACGTTGAGACCGAGGAGTACGCCTTCGTTGCCGTCAAACACGTCACTTGTGAGAGAAGAAACGAGAAGAGTCCATGTGTTGGGCTTGCCAGGCACTGGCTCCAGGTTTGCTATCACATTGTCTGACAGACGGCC
>CALZAP010000206.1 GCA_945614335.1 uncultured Prevotella sp. | reverse complement strand
CCCCTAAGTTAGGGGGAGTCCCCCAGCGGGGGGAGGGGGTCTGTGAAGGCCGCCTAAAAAAAACTTTAATTTTTAATTTTTAATTCTTTAATCCCTTTTCATGCCTCTCACTTTACTACTTAAAGTTAAAAATATGTTAAACAAGAGAAAGACTGAAAGATTTCGTCATTTTTGCAGTATCTTTGCACCCGAATGAGGTTCGCATAACAGCGATTAAAAGGGAATGGGGTGAAAATCCCCAACTGTCCCGCAGCTGTAAGTTCCTTTATCATTCGCAAGCAAAATACCACTGCCACACCCCTGGCGTTATACATGAAACAGCTATAACCACAGGAAGGCGGGAAGGGGCTTGCGGACGGAACGAAGTCAGAAGACCTGCCACATCAACTACGCAAAACAGCAGAACATCCTCGGTGTAAGGTTGGGAAGCAAACTCAAACAACAATGAAACATGGCAGATTACCCGCCCATGCCAGCTATTTACCCGTGGACTGTTCGTGTTATACGCCATAACATGGACCGTACGTGTATTTATTATATAAAGTTTTATTGTAGAAATTTGCCCAGTCGTGAGATTGGGCTTTTTTCGTTTTAGACTCACTCAAAAAAAATCAGAAAATAAATTTGGTGATATAAAAATAATAAT
This sequence comes from uncultured Prevotella sp., assembly GCA_945614335.1. Classification (GTDB taxonomy): domain Bacteria; phylum Bacteroidota; class Bacteroidia; order Bacteroidales; family Bacteroidaceae; genus Prevotella. The sequence goes on along the minus strand of CALZAP010000206.1, from coordinate 3,185 downwards.
GTACCTTTGCACAGATTTATACAAAAGAAGTCGATGAAGAGAATAATTACCATAATATGTATCGTGATGATGGCAGCTGCCGCATGGGCTGCCATAAACGAAAGTGTGCCCATGGTAAAATTTCCCGGGAAGAAATGCTATACATACAGGGTGACGCTGAAAGACAAAAACGGATGCGGATTCTCCATTGACAAGCCAAGACAGTTTCTGTCGGCAAAAGCCATAGAACGACGCAGGAGACAAAACCTGCCCATCGACTCCACCGACCTGCCCGTGAGCAAAACCTCCATAAGAACTATATTGGCTGCCACAGACGAGATAACACTCGTGGGAACAAGCAAATGGAACAACACGGTGGTGGTAAACCTCACCGACACTTCGGCAATAGCGAGGATAAGGAAGATGGCGTTTGTAAGGCAGTGCCAAAGGGTGTGGACGTCGCCCGACTCCATAACGCCAAGGGTGAAAAGGAAAAAGCTGAAAGACGCGTTCTCTTCATGGGACTCGCTGAAAAACGTGGCTTACGGCTCCGCATTCATCCAGATAAACCTGATGAAAGGCGAAAAACTACACGAGAGAGGATTCAGGGGAGAGGGAATGACCATTGCCGTGCTCGACGGCGGATTCGCCAACGTGGACAGGCTCAACGCCTTCAAGACAGTGAAGCTGGAAGGGGCAAGGGACTTCGTGTTCCCAAGGTCTACAGACATCTTCAACGAGACCGACCACGGCACAAAAGTGCTGTCGACAATGGCGGTGAACGCGCCCTCGGTGTACATTGGCACTGCACCACAAGCGGCATACTGGCTGCTCAGGTGCGAGGACCAGCAGACAGAACAGCCGGTGGAGGAAGACTACTGGGCCATGGCGGCGGAGTTTGCCGACTCCGTGGGGGTGGACATCATTAGCAGCAGCCTGGGATACAACGAATACGACAACCACTACGGCGACCACCACTACCACGAGATGGACGGACGGTCGACACTGATCTCAAAGACCGCCTCGATGCTTGCCGACAAAGGCATAATACTCGTCAACAGCGCGGGAAACTACGGCATGGGACCATGGAAGAAAATCACCTTCCCAGCAGACGCGGAAAACATCATCACCGTGGGAGCCCTGACATCAACACTCCAGAACGCCCCGTTCAGCGGCATCGGACCCACTCAGGACGGAAGAATAAAACCAGACGTGATGGCAACAGGAAGCCCGGCGACACTAATATCAGCAAGGGGAACGGTGATAGAGGACATGGGAACATCGTTCTCCACACCAATAGTATGCGGACTAATAGCGTGCCTATGGCAGGCAAGACCCGAAAAAACGGCAAAGGAGATAATGGACATCGTAAGACAATCGGCAGACAACTACTGCCATCCCGACAACATCTACGGATACGGCGTGCCGGACTTTGAAAAAGCATTAAGACAATGAAAACAACACCACTTTCACTATACGAACTCAACAACTTAGTGAGGCAGACCATAGAACTCGGACTGCCAAGAACATACTGGGTGAAGGCGGAGATAGCGGAGCTGAGGGAGAACGCCGGACACTGCTTCATGGAACTCATAGAGAAAGACCCGAAATACAACACGCCAGTGGCAAGGGCGTCGGCAAAATGCTGGAGACAGACATGGGGCGCAATGAAACCGTATTTCGAACACACCACGGGACAAAGGCTCACTACGGGAATGAAAATACTCGTGGAGGTGTATGCGCAGTTTCACGAGGCCTACGGCTTTTCATGGATAGTGAACAACATCGACCCCACATTCACGCTCGGCGACATGGCACGGCGAAGGCAGGAGATAATAAACCAGCTGAAGGCCGAGGGAGTGCTCGACCTGAACAAACAACTACGGCTGCCGCTGTTCACGCAACGCATAGCCGTGGTGTCGAGCCAGACGGCGGCGGGATACGGCGACTTCATCGACCAACTGCTAAACAATGCCCACTCCTACCACTTCTCCACCACCCTGTTTCCCGCCGTGATGCAGGGAGAAGGCATTGAGAAAAGCATCATAAGCGCACTCAACAGCATCAACGAAAGATATGAGGAGTTTGACTGCGTGGTGATAATTAGAGGCGGAGGAGCCACAAGCGACATGGCTGGGTTTGACACGCTCGAACTGGCGGAAAACGTGGCAAACTTCCCACTGCCCATCATCACCGGCATCGGACACGAAAGAGACGAGTGTGTGCTCGACATCGTTTCACACACAAGAGTGAAGACGCCAACGGCAGCAGCCGCACTGCTCGTGGACAACCTGCACGCCGTGGACAGAAGGATAGACGAGGCAAGGCAACGGCTCGCGGCATTGACAACATCGACACTGGAAGGCGAGAAAAAACGCATCGCAAGAATCACAGAAGGAATACCGGTGAGATACATGACCCTGAGGACAAGGCACGAAGCGAGAATAGCAATGCTCACAGGACAGCTTGAAAAGCATACCGCCATAGCCATAGCCAACGCCGCAAGACGACTGGCACACATGGAGGAGAAAACAGCCACAGCCGCGCGACACCTGCTACAAACGCAACTGATGAGGCTGGAAACGCTCGAAAAGCAAGCAGACCTGCTAGACCCTCAAAGACTGCTGAAAAGGGGATACAGCATAACAACACTGAACGGAAAAGCGCTAAGAGATCCAAAAGACGCCAAACCGGGAGACAACATTGTGACAAGACTGGAAAAAGGAACGATAACTTCGACAATAATACTTGAATAAACCGACTAACACATGGAAAAAGAAATGAAATACGAACAGGCAATGAGGGAACTCGAAGCCATAGTGAGAAAGATGGAGAACAACGAACTCGACATCGACATGCTCGGCTCTGAACTGAAAAGGGCACAAACTCTTATTAAAATATGTAAAGACAAGCTCACCAAAGCCGACAATGAAGTGAAGAATGTGCTAAAGAACAGCGAAGAATGAAAAAAAATCGCAAAAAATATTGCAGATTAAAATAATTCTTCGTACTTTTGCAACTGATTATGAGACAACAACAAAGTTTACAACCATATTAAACATATATATTATGAAAGATTTGAATTGGTCAAGCCTTTCGTTCGGTTACATGAAAACCGACTACAACGTACGCTGCTATTACCGCAACGGAAAATGGGGCGAAATAGAAGTTTGCTCCGACGAATACATCAACATGCACATGGCCGC
>CALZAP010000205.1 GCA_945614335.1 uncultured Prevotella sp. | reverse complement strand
CCAACAGGAATACTGGCACGGGCTATGCAGGAAACACAAGTTCGACGTGAAGGTGCGTATTGCCAACGGGGGAGACACAAGATACCAGTCGGTAAGAAACGGACTGGCGATGATTGACAATGACTCGCAAGGCGTGGTGGGCGTTCACGACGGCGTAAGACCATTGCTCACCGTAGACCTGATAGAACGATGCTTTGCCGGTGCACGTGAATGTGACATGTGCATTCCCGTAGTGCCCGTTGTTGACACTTTGTATCATGTAGGCAAGGGAAATGTGCAGCGTGCAGACTACCGTCTGGTGCAGACTCCGCAGTGTTTCCCGCTCAGGGTGATGCGCAAGGCATACAACCAGCCGTTCAGCGAGGCGTTTACCGACGATGCGTCTGTATGCTCGGCATTCGCCGACAGCGAGTCGCACATAGAGGGCGAGCCTACAAACATTAAAATTACACGACCTGTTGACATGGCATTCGCTGAGGCCATACTCAAGGGCGGACTCAACAAACCAATTTGCTGATGGTAAACCTCGAAAGCGAGATAACATACCTACCTGGGGTGGGACCAAAAAGGGCGAAGGTCTTAGGCGACGAACTCGGCATCAAGACCTTCGCCGATTTGCTTATGACCTTCCCCTATAAGTATATCGACCGAAGCAAGGTTTACAGAATAGACGAAGTGAACACTGAAATGCCTTACGTCCAGATACTTGGCAGAATACTTAGTTTCGAGACTTTCGAAATGGGACCAAGAAAGGAACGTGTGGTGGCTCACTTCACCGACGGACATCACCTCATGGACCTCACATGGTTCAATGGCGGGAAATATGCACGTACACATTATAAAATAGGTGTACAATATATCGTGTTCGGCAAGCCTACGGCCTTCAACGGAAGAATTAATGTGGTGCATCCCGACATCGATCCCGCTTCAGAGCTACAGGTCTCGGGAATGGGAATGCAGCCTTACTACACCTTGACGGAGAAGATGAAAAAGGCGGGGTTCACCTCCCGCTCGCTTGAAAGGCTTATAAAGAATCTTATCGCGCTGCTCGACACCAAACTGCCGGAGACCCTGCCCGAATCAATGACGCAAAGGCTGAACCTCGCCTCTCGCGACGAAGCCTTGAGAAACATCCATTTCCCCGATTCGGCAAAGAGTCTGGAAAGGGCACGCGTAAGACTGAAGTTTGAGGAATTGTTTTATGTCCAGCTGAATATTGTGCGTTATGCCTCCGACAACAGGAGAAAGTACAGGGGATATGTTTTCCAAACCATAGGGAAGACTTTCAACGGATTTTACTATAACCGCCTGCCGTTTCCCTTGACTGGAGCTCAGAAAAGGGTGATAAGGGAAATATGGACCGACATGAAAAGCGGAAGGCAGATGAACCGACTGCTTCAGGGCGACGTGGGCAGCGGAAAGACTCTTGTGGCTCTCATGTCGATGCTCATTGCCATAGACAATGGCTATCAGGCGTGTATCATGGCACCTACAGAAATACTTGCAGAGCAACACCTGAAGACCATTGCCGATTTTCTTGGTGACATGCCGGTGAGGGTGGAACTGCTCACGGGAATCGTGAAAGGGAAAAAGAGAAACTCCATACTCGAAGACCTTGCCGCAGGGGAAATAGACATCCTCGTGGGAACGCATGCCGTGATAGAAGACAACGTAAGGTTTGCACGTCTCGGCATGGCCGTGGTGGACGAGCAGCATCGCTTCGGAGTGGCGCAAAGGGCAAAGCTGTGGCAGAAAAGCGTCTATCCGCCACATGTGCTCGTGATGACCGCCACTCCTATACCCCGAACTCTCGCCATGACTCTTTATGGCGACCTTGACGTGAGCGTAATCGACGAACTGCCACCGGGACGAAAACCCGTGATGACACAACATGTGTACGACGCACAGCTGCCACAACTATACGAAAGCATAAGAAGGCAAATCAGGATGGGAAGACAGGCATATATCGTATTCCCCCTGATAGAAGAGAGTGAACACATCGACCTGAAGAATCTTGAAGACGGATATGAAACCCTGAGACAGGCATTTCCGGAATTCAAGATGAGCAAGGTGCACGGAAAGATAAAGCCGAAGGAGAAAGAAGAGGAAATGCAACGTTTCGCTGCCGGAGAGACACAGATTCTTGTGGCCACAACAGTGATAGAAGTGGGAGTGAATGTGCCAAACGCCTCGGTCATGGTAATACTCGACGCCCAACGTTTCGGACTCTCGCAGCTACACCAGCTCAGGGGCAGGGTAGGGCGTGGAGCCGACCAGTCGTATTGCATACTGGTCACCGGACATCAGCTGAGTGCCGACACAAGGAAGCGAATCGACATCATGTGCGACACCAACGACGGCTTCCGCATTGCCGAGGCCGACCTGAAACTCCGCGGTCCCGGCGACCTTGAGGGAACACAGCAAAGCGGCATGGCTTTTGACTTGAAAATTGCAGATATTGCACGCGACGGGCAACTGGTGCAGATGGCACGAGACGAGGCACAAAGAATAATAGATTCAGACCCTACGATGCAACATCCTGATAATGCAATATTTGTGCGCAGATTGTATGAATTGCGCAAAACTAATGTTAACTGGTCGGCCATTTCATGATAAAAGTGTTAAAATACACATAAAAATACGGCAAAACCATACGACTTTAGAAAAAAATGCCTATCTTTGCAATGTTGATTTTACAATAACCCTAGTTTTACAGGCCTAACCTATAATTGGATTGTAATTATTGTTGCCCTGTAGAACCGTGCGCTTAGCACGAATAACTATAAAGATTTATGATTTTCAGAAAACTAAAGACATTTGCAATAATGGCGTTCATGTCCGTTACAGCTATCCCGATGATGGGACAGGACCTGATAGCACGCCAAGCCCCTATCGACAAGAAAATGAAAGCTGTCGATTCTGTGGCTCTCAACCGACTGATACAGACAGAACAGATGGAGACACCTGCCGCTGACCTGTATGAGGACTGGAACAACAAATATGCACACCGTGCCACCGAACTGCCCGACACTTTCAGAATCGACCTCCGTGGATTCTGTATGCCCACTACCAACAGAGTCGTGACTTCAAATTTCGGAAGACGATGGGGTAGACAGCATAAGGGTATTGACGTGAAGGTGTATATAGGCGACACCATCCGGGCGGCATTCAGCGGAAAAGTCAGAATGGTAAGATACGACAGAAACGGATATGGCAATTATGTCGTTATTCGTCATGGCAACGGACTGGAGACCATATACGGACACATGTCAAAGCAGCTGGTGGAAGAAAACCAGGTGGTGGCAGCAGGAGAACCTATCGGACTCGGCGGTAACACCGGACGAAGCACGGGCTCGCACTTGCATTTTGAGACAAGACTTTGCGGAGTGGCTCTTAATCCTGCTATCTTTTTCGACTTCCATAACCAAGACGTTGTTGGCGACTACTATATGTTCTACAAAGACAGATTCGAGTCTGAGTCTGTACTTGCCAACAGGCTGCGTGGAGTCGGAGGCGGTGGAAACATCGGAGAGAACGAAGAGGATCTCGAACTTGCCATTGCTGCTCCTGAGGCAAAATACGCAAAGGATGTGAAGTTCCACAAGGTGGCAGCTGGCGAAACCCTTTCTTCCATAGCAAAGAAACGCGGCACTACAGTAGACGCTCTCTGCAAGCTCAACCACATAGGAAAGCGCATACGCCTGATGCCAGGCCAAATCTTGAAATACAACTAATTTCTCTATAAAAAAAATGAAAAAGAGGTGGAAACAACTTTCCGCCTCTTTTTTTTAGTACGCTCGGCATGAGCATTGTCTAACGGGTGCAAGTCCCGAAGCC
>CALZAP010000204.1 GCA_945614335.1 uncultured Prevotella sp. | reverse complement strand
TAACATTTTTTACGCCTTTATGCCTATCATTTCGAGGAATTGCTCCTCATTTATTATCTTAACTCCTAATTTTTCAGCCTTTTGCAGTTTGGCCGGTCCCATGTTGTCGCCGGCAAGAATGTAAGAAGTCTTTGCGCTTATGGAGCCTGTATTCTTTCCTCCATTCTGCTCTATCATGGCCTTGTATTCGTCACGGCTATGTTTTTGGAACACACCGCTAATGACTATAGTCATTCCTTTCAGCAGTTCTGTGTGGCTGTCGAGCTGTTCTTGACTAAGGCTCATCTGTAATCCATATCTTCGGAGTCGCTCCACAATTTCCACGTTGACTGGAGTATGGAAGTAGGTGATGACACTTTTTGCCACCACTTCGCCTATTCCGTCGATATGTGTCAGTTCGTCAAGCGTTGCCTTCATCAGAGCGTCTATGTTCTTGAAATGCCGTGCGAGCAGTTTGGCTGTTGTCTCGCCCACGAGCCTTATACCGAGGGCAAACACCACTCGTTCAAAAGGCACTTGTTTTGAAGCCTCTATTCCGTCAACAATCTTCCTTGCCGACTTCTCCCGGCTTCCGTCGCCATTAATCTGCTGCACGTCGATGTCATAGAGGTCTGCCACGTTTTTCACGAGTCCATGACGATAGTAGTCGTCTACAGTTTCCGGGCCGAGCGATTCTATGTTCATTGCCTTTCTTGAGATGAAGTGTTCTATACGTCCCCTTATCTGTGGTGGGCATCCGGTGTCGTTTGGACAATAGTGCACAGCCTCGCCTTCATACCTTACCAATGGTGTACCACACTCAGGACAGATGTCGGCAAAGGTGACAGGCACTGCCCCGTTTTCCCGGCTTTCGGTATCCACTCCTACAATTTTGGGTATTATCTCACCACCCTTTTCCACAAAGACATAGTCTCCAAGATGCAGGTCAAACGACCGTATGAAGTCTTCGTTGTTCAGTGTTGCCCGTTTCACCACGGTTCCTGCCAGCTGTACAGGTTCCATGTTTGCCACCGGAGTCACAGCTCCAGTGCGTCCCACTTGAAACGTGACTTCCAAAAGTCGAGTGCGCTCTCGTTCGGCCTTAAACTTATAGGCGATGGCCCATCTTGGACTTTTTGCTGTGAATCCGAGATTTCTCTGCTGCCGTTGTGAGTTTACCTTCAGCACTATGCCGTCAGTGGCCACCGGGAGATTTTTCCTTTCCGTATCCCAGTAATCAATGAAATCGTATATCTCTTCGAGTGTCTTCAGCTTTCTCATTCCCTCGCTCACCTTGAACCCCCATCGGCGTGCTTCCTGAAGATTTTCGTAGTGACCGTCAGAAGGAAGCTGTTCACCTAATAAATAATAAAGGTATGCGTCGAGTTGCCTGCTTGCCACGAGTGCTGAGTTCTGGCTCTTCAGCGTTCCGCTCGCAGCGTTTCGTGGGTTTGCGAAGAGCGGTACCTCCGCCTTTTCCCTTTCAGCGTTCAGCCGTTCAAACACTTTCCACGGCATCAGTATTTCGCCTCTTATCTCAAAGTCTGCCGGATAGCCCTCGCCTGTGAGCACAAGAGGTATTGACCGTATGGTACGAACATTTGCAGTCACATCGTCTCCCATCACTCCGTCGCCTCGGGTCACAGCCCTTACCAACTGTCCGTTCTCGTAAGTGAGACTTATCGAGAGTCCGTCGTATTTCATCTCGCAGCTCACCTCAAAGTCCTCGCCTCCGAGCCCTCGTCTCACACTGTCATACCAGTCGGCCACTTCCTGCTTGTTGTAGGTGTTCGACAGTGAGAGCATCGGGTAGCGGTGGGCCACCTGCCTGAACTCACCCCCCAGGTCGCTTCCCACCCTTTGTGTAGGAGAGTTAGGGTCGGCCATCTCCGGATGTGCAGCCTCAAGTCTCTGCAGTTCGTGCATGAGCTTATCAAACTCCTGGTCACTTATTGTTGGCTGGTTTTCCACATAGTAACGGTGGTTATGTTCGTGCAGCTCTCGTCTGAGCAGTTCTATTCTCTTTATCTCGTCCATTGTGATATGTTTTTATTATTATGAAACATCATAAGGTGACGCTCTCGATACGGAGTTGCAACGTGCCCGCCGGCACTTTCACACTTACCGTATCGCCAGCTTTCTTACCCATAAGGGCCTGTGCTATAGGCGACTTTATTGACATTTTTCCCTCTTTTATGTCTGCTTCATGTGGACTGACTATCATGTATGTCATCTTGGCCTTGTTGGCCAGGTTTGTTAGCTCCACTTTTGAGAGCAGCCCCACAGAATCGCTTCCCAAGAGTGTACGGTCCAATACCCTTGCATGCTCCAGTACACGTTGTTTGAAGCGTATACGACTGAGGATTCTTCCCTGCTCACGTTTTGCGGCATGATATTCAAAGTTCTCGCTGAGGTCGCCTTGTGCACGCGCCTCTGCTATGGCTTCCCTCACCCTTGGGAGGTCTACTGATTCAAGTTGTTTCAGTTCGGCTAAAATCTTGTTGTAGCCTTCTTCTGACATATATTCCATTCTTATAGTCAAGCTATTTGTTAATATATTCAAGTTTCGCTTTCGCTCCACTTCTTCAATAATTTTGCAAAATTAATAAAAAAAGCCAAGCCTATTACATAAAAATCAGAATTATATAAGTGTTTTCACAATATTTAAGTCGAAACAGTATTCACTTCACGCCATCTGGCTGGCGAACACCCTTCCCTTGCACTGAATATTCTGGTGAAATGATTCAACGAGACAAATCCCGCCATTTCCGATATCTCGTTTATTTTCATCTCAGCGTGTCGATTCATCAAGCGTTTGGCATACTCTATGCGCAAGCTGGAAATCCAGTCGCGGAAACTCATCTTATACACCTTATTTATATATAAGGACAGGTATGTACGGTTGGTGAAGAGCTGTGTAGAGAGTTCAGACAACGATATACCTGGTTTGAGATAGCCTTCCTTGTCTATCCAGTCCTTAACACGCATTTCTATTTCGGAATAGTACGAGGGAGGTATACCATGACTATCACTGTCAGATTCTATCATTCCGTCTGCCGCCGTCATGCCCACATCTTCCAAAAGGGCATTCTCAACCCTTTCGTAAAACAGGATATAATTCTGATAGCAGCAATACATGTATATATAAAAAGGAATGGACGACAATATCCATATAAATACATACTCGTCGGGCAAAAACGTGAGCAATCCGCAACTCACGCCATAGCCTATGGCCCAATAAGTGAAGACGGACAGCCAACGGATATAAAGGCCAATGTCGTCTGAATGTGTGTTCTCAAACATCTTTATGGCAAGCGAATAAGTGCGCAACAGGCGGACGGAGAGAAACAGTCCATACCCCACTAACCATGCCGCAAGAGCAGCCATTCCCCACATCTGGCCCAAAGTGTTGTCGAAAAGAAACAACACCACGCATGTAGCCACAAAAAACGCCAACCATAACGCCAGATGCCGCAGAAAACGCTTCAACGTTAAATATCGCTTGTCGAGCAATACCATCATTGCAGAACTGAACAGCCAGTAACACAAGAAATAGGTGGACAGGTTCATCAATATCGTGGCATTCACGTCTCTTAGCCTTATGGCAAAGAAAAGATGCACCGAATAATTTGCGGCAAGAATGAGCAAGGCTGTTCCCATCAACCTGCGCGAAAGAAGATAGTCGGCAAAGACTTTCTTGTCGGGAGTGCGCGCAAGAAGCATGTGAAAACCGAAAAACAGCATCAACGGCAAGGATATCAGCAATGATTGGCTATATAACGACTGGTCCATATTATTATTTTTTAATTTCTACTCTCTTCCCTCTACCCTCTTCCCTCTACGTCAACTGCCGTATGGGAAAAACC
>CALZAP010000203.1 GCA_945614335.1 uncultured Prevotella sp. | reverse complement strand
CTATAATTCAAGTAATTCAAAGAGCGATTAGTCCACTTTAACGGGACAGTAGTGATCCTCAGTTATAAAGAAATCTCTTTATACTCTTCTTTGGAGTCTTTTCAAATTCCTGCTTGTGTATTTCCACTTCTGCAATCTTGCAATAAGCGGGAAGCTGCTCGTTCACCAATATCCTGTTTTGTTCCATCATTTGCGCAATGTCGTTGTCGTGCAGTCCGAGGTCGTGCAGTGCATCCATGTCAGGATGCACAAGAGCCACGAGTTTGGTGTCGCGTTGCACCACCACGGTTTCCACCACCATCTGCATTGAGTTCATCTTGTCTTCTATTTCCTCGGGATAAATGTTTTGTCCGCTTGGTCCGAGCAACATGTTTTTTGAGCGTCCGCGGATGAAGACATTGCCGTCAGAGTCCATCGTGCCCAAGTCGCCTGTATGATACCACCCGTCAGCGTCTATGGTTTGTGCCGTAGCCTCAGGATTCTTGTAGTAGCCAAGCATGACGTTTGTTCCTCTTGCGAGTATTTCGCCAGCGATGTTCTCAGGGTCAGGACTGTCTATCTTCACCTCCATGTGAATGACGGCTCGTCCGCAACTGCCCGGCACAAAACTCTGATAGTCGGAATAGCAGATGATGGGTGCGCACTCAGTGGCCCCATAACCTACGGTGAACGGGAAGTTGATACTCTTCAGGAACATTTCTACCTCGTGGTTAAAGGCAGCTCCTCCGATAATGATTTCGTAGAACTGGTCGCCAAAGGCTTTCTTCACCTGATCGCAGACGCGCTGCTGTATTTTCTTGTTTATCATAGGAATGTTCCACAGCAGTTTCACCTTGTTGTTCTGCAGTTTCGGGAACACCTTCTTCCTGATAATTTTCTCTATGATAAGAGGTACGGCAATGATGATAGAAGGCTTCACGTCGGTAAAGGCCTGTGCGATTATTGCCGGCGAAGGGATGCGTGTAAGATAGTAGATATGGCAACCATGCAGGAATTCGAAGATGAACTCAAAGGCCATGCCATACATGTGTGCCATAGGCAGGATGCTGATTACGCTGTCGCCTCGGTTCACCACCTTGCCCAACACGTGTTCTGCAAAGTCGTAGTTGCCCCAAAGTGCGCGGTATGGTATCATCACTCCCTTAGAGAATCCGGTCGTGCCAGAGGTGTAGTTGATGAGGGCCAGTTCGTTGGAGTCTTTCTCCTTGTAATACGACACGTGCTGTTTTCTGAAATACTTTGGATATTTCTTTCCGAACATCTCGTTCAGGTGCTCACGGGCATAGGTAAGTTTGTCAGTACGCGAGAGGGCGAGTGAATAGTCAGGAATGTTGATGATACCTTCAAGTCCGGGCATCTTTGTGCCGTCGATCTGTGTTGCCACCACGTCCCCCACAAAGAGCAGCTTCGCCTCGCTATGGTTTACGATATTGTATATCTGCTCAGGAGTGAACTCGTGGAGCACCGGCACAGCTATTGCACCATAGGTGAGAGTGGCAAGGAAGGCCACTGCCCAGTTGGCGCAGTTTCTTCCACACAGGGCAATCTTGTCGCCGTGCTGTACTCCACTGTTTTCAAACAATATGTGGAGTTTTTCAATCTTTCTCGCCACATCATGATACTGCAATGTGGCACCCTTATAATCGGTGAGCGCATCGTAGTCCCAGTTGTCTACGATGCTGCGCTCAATTATTTCATTAAAACAAGGCACTTGTTTCATATATTAGTTAATTGTTCAAGTTTCAGATATTATAACATATCCTTATACAGGTATCTCTTGATGCTCTTCTTTGGTGTCTTGGCAAACTCCTCTTTATGGATTTTCATAGCAGAGATAGTACAGAAAGGTGGAAGTTGTGCATTAAGTTCCTTTCTGTTTTGCTCCATCACTTCCATTATGTCAGCTTCGTTGAATCCCATAGACTTGGCTTCCTCAAAGTCTGGATATACCAAAGCCACGAGCTTGTCGCCTTTTTGCAGTATCAGGCTCTCGTTGACCATAGCCATGGAGTTTAGCTTGTCTTCTATCTCTTCGGGGTATACGTTCTGTCCGTTGGCTCCAAGCAGCATGTTTTTGATGCGTCCTCGAATAAACACATGACCGTCTGCCGACATTGTGGCAAGGTCGCCGGAATGATACCATCCGTCCTTGTCGAGCACCTCAGCCGTGGCCTCCGGGTTTTTGTAATATCCCAGCATGACGTTTATTCCCCTTGCCACTATTTCTCCCGGAATGTTTTCGGGGTCAGGACTAAGAATCTTCACCTCCATGTGTTTCACTGGAGTGCCACAGCTTCCGGGAATGAAGTCTTTCCAGTCGCTATATGTGATAAGCGGGGCACACTCGGTGGCTCCGTAACCTGATGTTATCGGGAAATCGATGCTCTTCAGGAATTGTTCTATCTCCTGATTGAGGGCCGCTCCTCCTGTCATCACCTCATAGGCGTTTCCTCCAAACACGTCCATCACAATCTGGCAAATGCGCTCTTTCACCTTCTTGTTTATTACAGGCATGTTCCACAAGAGTTTCACCTTATTATTCTGTATGCGCGGGAATATGTGCTTCCTTATGATTTTGTCGACCACCAGTGGCACCGATATCACCACTGCCGGCTTCACCTCAGAAAATGCCTGGGCTATGATTGCCGGCGAAGGCAGACGAGTGAGGAAGAACAGGTGACAGCCATGAACAAAGGGAAAGATAAACTCCACCATCATGCCATACATGTGGGCCATGGGCAGGATGCTGAGTATATTGCTGGCTGTGGGGAACTTGGTGCCAAGCACGTCGAGACAAAAGTCGAGGTTGCCCCAAATGGCCCTGTATGGCAACATCACTCCCTTTGAGAATCCCGTTGTGCCGCTGGTATAGTTTATTATGGCAAGTTCCTCGGACTCTGCCTCGTGATAGTGCACATCCTCTGCACGGAAACAACGGGGGAAGCGTCTGCCGAATATCTCATTCAGGTGCTCTCGCGCGTAAGTTAAGTCTGCAGATCTCGACAACATGAGCGAATAGTCGGGAATGTTTATTATGCCTTCAAGTCCGGGCATCTGGAGCGGGTCTATCTCCTTTGCCACAAAGTCGCCAACAAAGAGCAACTTCGCTTCGCTGTGGTTTACAATATTGTAGATCTGCTCCGGTTTGAACTCGTTTTGTATTGGTACGGCCACTGCACCGTAGGTAAGGGTGGCAAAGAAGGCTACGGCCCAATGTGCGGAATTTCTTCCGCAGAGGCCGATTTTGTCTCCCTTCTTCAGCCCTGAATGTTCAAACAATATATGAAGCTTCTCAATCTTCCTCGCCACATCGTGATACTGTAGCGTGATGCCCTTATAGTCGGTAAGGGCGTCGAGATGCCAGTTGCTTATAATGCTATTTTCAATATATGAATTGAAATTGCGATATGTATTCATTGCACAATTTTTGAATTTTTGTGCAAAGATAAACGTTTTTCTGCACATTCGCAAACTTTTTGTGCATAAACTTAACTTTATGGCATAGTTTTTTTATATTTGGGTAGATAAAGAGTGAAAAATACCATAATTTATGCACAAAAAGCCACTTTGACATTATTATTATTCGTATCTCATGGACTTGGCCGGACTGATATGCGACACGAGATAACTTGGGGCAATAAGCACCAATACGCTTACCACAAGCGTCACGACATTGAGCACAGCGAAGGCAAGCAGGTTGACTTCCACTGGTGCTTCACTTACGTAGTATGTGGCGGGATCGAGGCTTACCAAGCCTGTGGTTTTCTGAAGGAAGATGACAAGCATGGCAAACAAGTCGCCAAACAGGATGCCGCGACCTATGACGAAAACGGCAAACCAAAGGAATGTGTGACGTATGGAAGCG
>CALZAP010000202.1 GCA_945614335.1 uncultured Prevotella sp. | reverse complement strand
TGTATTCCTCACCGGCCATAATCATACGTGCCACCCAGAAGAAGATGATGTCCGGACCGGTCACGAGGTCGCTTGTGGGATAATAGTAGTTTATCTCATCGTTGCCCGGATTGTTTATTCCGTCGAAGAGTGAGATAGGCCACAGCCAAGAAGAGAACCATGTGTCGAGAGCGTCCTCGTCCTGACGGAGGTCGGAGAGCTGAAGGTCTGGGTTGCCGCTCTTCTCTCGTGCCAGTGTGAGTGCCATCTCTGCCGTTTCAGCCACAACGAACTCTTCTCCCTCGCCATAGAAGTAGGCGGGAATGCGGTGTCCCCACCACAGCTGACGTGAGATACACCAGTCCTGGATGTTGTCGAGCCAGTTTTTGTATGTGGTCTTGTATTTTGCAGGATAGAAGTTCATCTCGCCTTCCATTACCGGCGGCAGGGCGATGTCGGCAAAGTGTTGCATCCGGAGGAACCACTGGAGCGAGAGACGCGGCTCGATGGCAGTGTCGGGATTGCGCTCAGAATATCCCACCTTATTATTATAGTCCTCCACGCGCTCCATAAGTCCGGCAGACTGGAGGTCAACGGCTATCTGCTTGCGGCAGTCGAAGCGGTCCATGCCTACGTAAAGTGGCGACTGTGTGGATATGGTTCCGTCGGCATTGAAAATGTCGATGGTCTCGAGGTTGTGGGTCTTGCCGAGCATGTAGTCGTTGGTGTCGTGTGCGGGAGTGACTTTCAGACATCCTGTACCGAACTCAATGTCTACATATCTGTCTTCTATTACCGGAATTTCCCTTCCTACGAGTGGCACGATGACACGACGTCCCTTGAGCCACTGGTTTTTCGGGTCTTTGGGGTTGATACACATTGCCGTGTCGCCCATGATGGTTTCCGGACGTGTGGTGGCCACCACTGCATAGTATCCTTTTTCGTCTCGGTGTATGATGTTTCCCTCTTCCACTAACTGTGCCTCGTTGTCGAGTGAGGCGAGGTCTTTCACATAGTATTTGAGATGGTAGAGTTTCGACTGTTCGTCTTGGTACACCACCTCCTCGTTGCTCAGTGCAGTCTGTGCCTTCGGGTCCCAGTTCACCATACGGAGTCCGCGGTAGATGAGTCCCTTGTTGTAGAGGTCCACAAACACCTTTATCACGCTTTCCGAGCGTTTCTCGTCCATGGTGAATGCCGTGCGGTCCCAGTCGCAGCTGGCTCCGAGCCTTCTCAACTGCTTGAGAATGATTCCACCGTGCTCGTGAGTCCAGTCCCAAGCATGTTTCAGGAATTCCTCGCGTGAGAGGTCATGTTTCTTAATGCCTTTTTCAGCCAGACGCTTCACCACCTTTGCCTCTGTGGCGATGGAGGCATGGTCGGTGCCAGGCACCCAGCATGCGTTCTTGCCTTCCATGCGTGCCCTGCGCACGAGGATGTCCTGGATGGTGTTGTTGAGCATGTGTCCCATGTGCAGCACACCAGTGACATTTGGCGGTGGGATAACGATAGTGTAGGGTTCACGACCGTCTGGCTTGCTTGCGAAGAGCTTGTTGTCAAGCCAATACTGATACCATTTTGACTCCACCTGTTGTGGGTCATATTTGCTTTGAAGTTCCATGTATATAAACCTTTTTAACTAATTCTTTTTAAAAAACGTGGCAAAATTACTAAAAATCCACGGAATATTATTATATTTGCACGAAATTTTTAATTATTATGCATACAAGAGAAGAAAAAATGGCGGCTTTTGGCCGTTTATTGGACGTTTTGGACACTTTAAGGGAGAAATGTCCATGGGACAGGAAGCAGACTAACGAGAGTTTGCGACCCAACACCATAGAGGAGACTTTCGAACTTGCCGACGCCCTGATGAAGGATGATGTAAGCAACATCTGCAAGGAATTGGGCGACGTGCTGCTTCACGTCTGTTTCTATGCGAGAATAGCTGAAGAGAAACAGCAGTTTGACGCGGCTGACGTGTGCAATCACCTGGTCGACAAACTGATATTCCGTCACCCTCACGTTTACCATCCGTCACAGGTAGGCGAATACGACCCGAAGCCACTGCCATACATTCCGGAGCAAGCCCAAGACACTACCGACGGCATGAGCCAGGCAAAGACATCACAAGAAGTGATAGAAAACTGGGAGCAGATAAAGCTGAAAGAGAAAGACGGCAACAAGTCAGTACTCTCTGGAGTGCCCGACGCACTGCCATCGCTGATAAAGGCATACCGCATTCAGGACAAGGCACGAAACGTGGGATTCGACTGGGAGGACGCCGGCGACGTGTGGGCGAAAGTGAAGGAAGAGCTCGCGGAACTGGAAGAGGAGATGAGAAAAGGAGACAAGGAGGCATCGCAGGCCGAACTGGGCGACTTCCTCTTCAGCGTGATAAACGCGGGAAGGCTTTACCACCTGAATCCCGACACAGCACTCGAGCAGACCAACCAGAAGTTCATCCGCCGCTTCAACTACATAGAGCAGCACAGCATAAAAATAGGCAAACCGCTCAAGGACATGACGCTTGAGGAAATGGACAAGCTGTGGGAAGAAGCAAAGGAGAGCGAATAAAGTAAACTACATATCAACAATGAAAAAAATCATGACTTTAGCCTTGACGGCTCTAATGGCCGCAACGTTCACACAGTGTGGCAACAAGGCGACACAGAAAACTGAAGAGGTGGAGAGAGAAGACACTGCTACAGTAGTGGAAAAAAACTCCATGGTATACGGCATTTGCGGTGATGCTTCTGCCATGAATACTCTTGAGCTCATCACCGACACCGGAGACACACTGAGCCTTTCATTAGAGAAGGTGAAGGAAGACAACAAGGTGTTTGGCGGATATGGAGTGGGAGACAGAATGGCTGTATACATCGACAAGGGCAGTAATGAGCCTGAGGTGGTCATCAACGAATCGACACTGATGGGAAACTGGCTCATGCCTAACCCCATCGACGGCAGCTCAACTCTCGGCATAGCAATAAAAGACGGTGGTATTGCTGAAAGCATCAACCAGCCCACCATCATCTACAAGACATGGAGGATAATCGACGGTCAACTGGAAATAGCTCTCGTAAGGGAAGGTGGAGGCGACGAAGAGGAAACAAACCTCTACACTATGAAGAAACTCGATGCCGACTCGTTGATTTTCTTCGGACCCGAAGACACGTTTGAGTATTCAAGGGAGAAGAAATAAGAGTTAAGGAGTTAAGGAGTTAAGGAGTTAAGGAGTTAAGACAAGTGATTAAGCCTTTGAACTCTGCGCTCAAAACATACGTCTTAACTCCCAGCGACCAAAGGGAGCGATAACTCCTTAACTACTTAACTCCTAAAAAAAACATATTTGAAAAAAATTATGACCCCATTTAAACTATATGTCTTAGGATGTGGCAGTGCGTTACCAACGCTCCGCCACAATCCTTCTTCGCAAATAGTGGAGATTCGAGACAAGCAGTTTATGATTGACTGCGGAGAAGGGACACAGCTGCAGCTGAGACGCTCTAAAATCAGGTTTACGAAGCTGGGGCATGTGTTTATTTCCCATCTCCATGGCGACCACTGCTTCGGACTGATAGGCATGATTTCCACCTTCGGCATGCTGGGACGCACCGCCCCACTCCATATCTTCGCACATGCAGACCTGAGGAACATCCTTCAGCAGCAGATAGACTTTTTCTGCCAAGGACTGGAATATGAAGTGGTGATTCACGACATAGACCCTACCGTAAACGAAGTGATATACGAAGACCGAAGCCTTACCGTGGAGACCATTCCGCTTGAGCACAGGATTCCTTGCTGCGGCTTCCTGTTCAGGGAGAAACAGCCTCTGCCACACATCCGCAGAGACATGATAGACATGTATGGCATTCCTCTCAGCCAGATAAACAACGCACATCCGAAAAGTGGCCATTCCAAATC
>CALZAP010000201.1 GCA_945614335.1 uncultured Prevotella sp. | reverse complement strand
GCCTTTTCGGCCTTTTTCCTGTAGTCCTTATATCCCCTTGCTATGGTGAATCCCTTTTCGGCAGCCAGCGAGTAAAGGTCTTTTCCCGTTTTGTCGGGGTTTTCCGGACTCACGAAGTCCGAGCCGGCATAGAAGTCGTTGCCGCTTTCCACGAGCTGTCGGCCAATGGCGTATGCCTCGCCCCTGTTGCCCACATGGGCGTAGAATGCGGCTGGTGTGGCATGATCGACGCTCACGCTTGTCGATATTCCCACGGCAGCTCCTGCCTCGCGTGCCCAGTCGGCTATTGAGGTCACTGGCGTGGTAAGGTCTTTCAGCACTCCGAGTGCCCCGTTCTTTGTCTTGTTGGAGGTAGACAGTGCAGTGCCTCCTGCGGCAGAGTCTGTCACTCCGTTTGTCGCGCTCTGTGTGTTAACCAACGCCACATAAGGGAATGAAGGGAAACACATTTCCTTTATGCCGATGCGTCCTTCGAGTGCCCCGAGGTAAGTCTCAGCGGCGTTCACTTGGTTTACGCCCATTCCATCGCCGATGAAATAGAACACGTATTTTGCCTTGCCTTGTGCAGCTGCTGCTATAGTGAGTAGCAGAAGGCATGCTGATGTTACGAAATAGCGTTTCATTTTTTTTGTTAGTTGATATAAAATACGATTAATGTTTGAATTACAGATGCAAAGGTACAAAAAAATATGGAGTTGCAAGCCGTTACTCGTGATATTTTTTTGTGAAACCTGAAAAAAAGCGGAAAATATTTGGTACTTTCACGAAAAAGCCTTACCTTCGCACAAAACTATCATTATTTATTATTAATAAAACCTACAACATTATGAAGAAAACGTTTATCTTATTGGTTTTGGGCCTGCTGACACTACAGGTCGGACTTGCGGCTCCAAGAACTCTCCGGCAGGCGAAAGCCATAGCAGAGAGACAGGCAAAATCATTGGGCATAGTTGTCGACCAGCAGTCTGTGCAATACAGCAAAGCGGCTCCAGGCACCTTCTCTGACCAGGGTGCCGAAGCATACTACGTGTTCAACAATGGCGACGACCGTGGTTTCACCATTGTTTCGGGCGACGATCTTCTGCCCGAGATAGTGGGCTATAGCGACCGTGGTACTTTCACTACCGAGAACATGCCTGTGCAGCTTAAGGACTTTCTTGATGGCTACAAGAAGTTTGTTAGCGACTTGCTCTTGGGCGACGACCATGCCAAGAAAGTGGCCAAGGAGAGTAACAGCCAGCTTCTCACAGGCAGCTCTCCTGTCCATCCCCCACTGCTTGATAATATAGCTTGGGGTCAAGGCTCTCCTTTCAACAACATGACGCCAATGGGCGGCGGCAAGCATTGCCTTACGGGGTGTGTAGCCACTGCCATGGGACAGATAATGGCATACTACCGCTATCCGTCGGCTCTAATGGAAGACATTCCGGCATACACCACCAAAAAACATGGCTATGAAATGCCGGCTATCAGCAAGGGCGAGACTTACGATTGGGATAACATAATTAACAAGTACACTGAGGGAAACTATAACGATGAGCAGGCAGCTGCCGTGGCAAAGCTTATTCTGCACGCAGGCTGCGCCATTGAAATGGACTATGACAAAAGTGCTTCCGGTGCAGTCACATCGCGTGTGGGATTGACTTTGGCCAAGTATTTCGGCTATGATCCTGACAACACCACACAAGTCTATCGTGCCGACGTTACGCAGCAAGAGTGGAATAATCTTATCTATGGCGAGTTGGAGGCGGCAAGGCCTGTAGTGTTGTCGGGAAAGAGTGCTGCCAGTGGTCATGCCTTTATCTGCGACGGTAGCGACAGCAACGGCCTGTTCCATATCAACTGGGGATGGGCTGGTGATTTTGATGGCTATTTCGACATCACAACACTCTATAAATATCAGTCCGACGTGACTGGAGGAGATGATGGCTATAACAGAGAAAACTATATGATTTGCGGCATCATGCCTGATAATGGCATAAAGGACGACCTGATCCACGAGACACCGACTGTATCAGGCTCGTATAATTCTTTCAATATCGACGTAAGCGAAAGGGCCGACGCCTCTGGAATGTTTAAGATAACAGCTAACGTTAAGGTATTCAACACTGCATGGGAACAGTTTGTTGGCTATATAGCCCTCAAGGCAAAGTTTGCTAATGGTGAAGAAAAGATAGTGTCTGATTTTTACAGTGTAAAAATCAAAGCTAGAGTTGAAGAAGGTTATTATTCCAAGACATTAAATATTCCTGTCGAATATGCTTTCCCGGAAGGTGTGACGGCCATAGAGATTGTATATTCCACCGACAAGTCAAATGTAAAGACAATAGGCAGATGGAATTGGAATTCAGAACATCCGGTAAGGTATGTCTCCGCTACAGCCACAAACCTTTCTACAGACAGCGGCATCCACATTACGGCCAACTTGTCCACCGATGCCACAGTATATTGCGGTATTGAAAACACCTTCAAACTTGAGCTTACAAACAGCATGCAAGTAGAGTTCCTGAACATGATACATGTAATAACCGCATATACCGATGAAATGCCAGCCGAGCCTACATTCGACATAATGGCTACAGTGCCGGCCAACGGCAGCCTGACACGCGTCATCAACATAAAACCTACCAAAACAGGTACACTCCACATTTGGGTGAGTGACTCAGAGGGAAAAATTATTGCCCACAACACGTTCGCGGTTGAGCCTTCTACAGCCCCGCAGCTCTTGCTCACTTCCGTCACCAACAACGCCAAGGCAGATGTTTACGAAACGGAGAAAGCATACTATAAATCCCAACGAGTAAAAGCGCCAAAGACAGATGCCGATCATGCCACTTTCACCTACAAGGTAAAAAATAATGGCGGAACGACCTATCGCACCTTCTATATCAAATGTATTTCTGTAGAGTCAAACTTAAGCTACCGTAATCCTTACAATCTGCGTATCGAAAACGGTGAGGAAGTGACACTGGAGATGACTGTAAAATTGAGCGATATGGACTCGCCATTCATTAAGTCATACATTTCTTTAAAAGACGATGGGGATGGTGTAGAACTGCAAATCGACGACAATTTGTCACAGCCAAGACTGTATTTCCTCGACGACGAGGGTAAAACGACAGGTCGATATTACTATTTCAATAAAAATTATTCCTTCATTTACCTCGATACTTCTTCTTCCGATGTCAACCCCGTTGTTGACAACAATAACAAAATATCAGGTGGAGAAGGCGTGATATACATCACTTCAGACAAGAAAGCCCGACTCAACGTGGTGAACCTTGGCGGACAGATCATACGCACTGTCAGCGTTGAGGCTGGAGTTACCGCCACTGTCGCCGTGTCTCCAGGCATCTATGTCGTTGACGGAGTGAAAGTGGTTGTAAGATAATAATAACATATACCTCATAAATGGGAAGAAACAAGTTTTCTCAACACGAAATCGACATCATCGGCATGTTGCTTCGCCGAAAGAATGCCGGCACCCGTTTTCAGCAGAAGCAGATAAGGCATCAGCTGAGGGTGAATTTCGAATTCAATATCTCTGACTTCAACGTACAGGGAAAAGCTTTTGGTGAGGAAGAGCTCCACGATGCAATAAGTCGTGGAGCCATCCAGATACTCGACGACGCCACCATCGCCGCCATGAAGGAAAAGCGTGCGCGCGACAAGGCTCGCGACGAGGCCATGAAGGAACAGGAAGCCATAGACAATGGCGCCACCGACTGGAAACAGGCGTTGAAGGAATGGGAGGAGTATGAGAAGAATTAAAAAATTAAAAATTAAAAATCGCTGTGCGAACAGAATTGAGGAAAAAGAGAGAGACGATGACAGGTTTTCCGGTCATCGTCTTTCTTTAGTACGCTCGGCATGAGCATTGTCTAACGGGTGCAAGTCCCGAAGCCACCCT
>CALZAP010000200.1 GCA_945614335.1 uncultured Prevotella sp. | reverse complement strand
ATGGTATGCGTTCATCAAGTGAATCCTTTTCAACTAAATTGCAGAAGAGCCACCTATTCTAAAAAAAGACAATGACAATATTAATATAATTGTAACACGTTCTTTGTGTGTATGTCGAAAATAATGCTTATCTTTGCAGCACGAAAGAAAAACTTGTTACAGATATGGCAAACATGAATAAAAGGATACTCGTGGTGGACGACGAGCAGGATCTTTGCGAAATACTGAAGTTCAACCTTGAAACAGAGGGATATACAGTAGACACTGCCGACTCGGCAGAGATGGCACTGACACTCGACATGGCGTCGTACGACCTGTTGCTGCTCGACGTGATGATGGGAGAGATGTCTGGCTTTGCCCTCGCTAAAAGACTGAAGCAAAACGAGGAGACAAGGGCGATACCGATAATCTTCCTAACCGCACGAGACACTGAAAACGATACGGTGACAGGATTTAATCTCGGAGCCGACGACTACATCTCAAAACCATTCTCCATACGCGAAGTGCTGGTGAGGGTGAGGGCTGTGTTGCGACGCACGTCAAGGGACAACGACGAGCGACATCCGTCGAAACTGAAATACCAAGGACTGGAACTGAACCTTGACAACAAGACCGTGTGTGTGGACGGGGAGAATGTGCCGTTTACGAAAACTGAGTTTGAGATACTCCGCACACTGCTCGAAGAGAGCGGACGAGTGTTTTCGCGCCAGGAACTCATCAACCGCATCTGGCCCTCCGACGTGCTTGTGCTCGACCGCACGGTGGACGTGAACATCACACGACTCAGAAAGAAAATCGGACCATACTCGAAGTGTGTCGTGACAAGGCTCGGGTTTGGTTACTTCTTCGATATGTAACGGACAACATTTTGAAGGAATAAAGGACTAAAGGAGTTAACTCCTTAACTTCTTAAAAGAATCCTCCTTGAATTTGGGCACATGTGAAACTTTAATACTTGACAATATGACCGTAGGAAAACGTCTCTTTTGGGGAACACAGTCGCTGTTCCTTATTTTCGCAGTTCTGTTTATTGTGTTCCAGCAGGCACGCGAGAAACAGTTTAAGATAGATATGCTCAACATGCATCTGCAAGACTATAACTACCGACTGGCAGACAAACTGGAGACATGCAGAAACACAGACGGCTCAATAGACGGAAAAATAGTGGATGACTATGTGAAGAAACATTACATAGAACACCTCAGGGTGACTCTTGTCAACCACGACGGACAGGTGATATACGACAACCGAAGAAAAGACTACCGCAACTTTGGTAACCACAAAAACAGGAAAGAAGTGGCGGAGGCCATGAAAAAGGGAAACGGATATGACATAAGCCGAGAGAGCAATACCGTGAGCGGCGACTTCTTCTACTCAGCCACTATGATTAAGGAAGGGAACTTGGTGATTCGCACGGCGTTACCTTACGACAACGACCTCGCTGAATCGCTACGGGCCGACCAACACTATATATGGTTTGCACTGCTGATGATGACCATACTCTCACTCACGCTCTATCGCTTCATACGACGGCTTGACTCCAACATCACCAAACTCCACATCTTCGCACAGCGTGCCGACCACGGAGAAAGCCTCGACACCGAAGACCTCGCACAATTTCCCGACGACGAACTCGGCGAGATATCAGAGAGTATAATTAAAATTTACAAACGCCTACAGAAAACCAAGGAGGAACAAAACGAACTGAAACGGCAGCTTACGCAAAATGTGGCACACGAGTTGAAGACTCCCGTGGCAAGCATTCAGGGCTATCTTGAGACCGTGATGGAGAATCCCTCCATCGACAGCGAGAAACGCTCGCTCTTCCTCGAACGCTGCTATGCCCAAAGCAAGCGCCTTACCAGCTTGCTGCGCGACATATCCACGCTCAACCGCCTCGACGACGCGACCGGAATGATAGAGTTTGAGGATGTAGACGTGACGGCCATCATACGGCAAATCGCCAAGGAAACATCGTTGCAACTTGAGGAACGTGGCATGACACTAAAGACCCACCTCCCGGAGAAAATTGTGGTGAAAGGAGCCCACGGCATGATATACAGCATATTCCGAAACCTCACCGACAACGCCATTGCTTACGCCGGAAACAACACCGAGGTGACCGTTTCAGCCGACAGGACCAGCAGCGGCGAGTGGCATTTCATGTTCTGCGACAATGGGGTAGGAGTGGAACCAAGACACCTCGACAGACTCTTCGAGCGATTCTACAGGGTAGACAAGGGAAGAAGCCGGAAAATGGGCGGGACAGGACTTGGACTCGCCATCGTGAAAAACGCAGTATTGCTCCATGGTGGCACAATAAAAGTGGGAAATAAGGCCACTGGAGGGCTGCAATTTGATTTTACATTGGCATAAGTGAAAAAAAACACAAAAAAACAGGGCTTTTTGCCGCTGTTTCGTTTTTTTTCACTATCTTTGTGCGCAAAATTATTAAAATCTAACCTATGCGCATAAGAAGAATTATAGTCGCAGTTTTTTGTATGGCAGTCTCTATTGCCTCAATGGCACAGCAAAACCAGAATAATGGGGAGAGAGATACTGAAAACAAAAATGAATATGCAAGACAATACACGTCGGTAAACCCACTCGTATATGAAGACGTGTGGGACCTTGAACCCTATGCCTTTGTCAACTCCGACGGACAGCCCGACGGCTACAACGTGGAACTTGTGAAACTCATGCTCGACAAGCTCCGCATTCCATTCGTCATAAAGCTAAAGCACACACCCCAGAACTTTGAGGACCTGCAGTCGGGAAAGGCCGACCTCACCGTAGGCATGAAAGCATTCTATCACGACCAGTATGGTGACTACAGCAACAACGTGATAGCATTGTTCACCCACAGCATTGTCACACCACGAAACACGGAGGTGAAGGTGAAGGAGTTTGCCGACCTGAAGAGGGTGAAGGTATATGTGCATGAGGGAAGCTACAGCCACAACATGATGATAAAGGAGGGAATGGGCGCTAACGCCATGCCGATGAAAGACATGAAGACAGCCATCATGAAGGTGAGCGAGAGCGGGAAGGGCGCAGTGCTTTGGAACACCATGAACATCAACACTCTCGTCAACAAGTATAAGCTGCAGAACGTAAGAATGACATCGGTGAACATGAAATACGGCGAATACCACTTCATGTCAAACGACTCTGTCTTGCTTTTCAAGCTCGACAGCCTTTACGACGATATGACCTCGAGCGAAGAGTTTCTTAACCTCAGGCAAAAATGGTTCTATCCCGACGCGCAACTGTCAAACTCAAAGGAATGGGTGTGGTATGTCGTCTATACACTGATTGTCGTGGCGCTGTTAATCACAGTCTACAACATCTACTACCGCTTTATGGAAAAACGGGCACGACGCGACAGCGCCAGGCAGACCACGCAGCTGCAGTTGCTGCTAAGGTCGGGCAACTACAGGATATGGACCTACGACATTGCGCAGAAAAAGTTCAGGGGCATATCATTTGAGGGCGAGATACACGACGAATATAACGAGAAGGCTTTCTCGGTGTTCTACGATTCATTCGACTTCATGGATATGATGGAGACGATAGAAAAAGTGGCATGCGGAGCCTCGGTGAGCGAGACCATCTCCGTGAAGTGCCACAACCCGAAAAACATGAACAAGACGTTCTATTTCGACCTGAACATCTCCGTGCTCCACGAAGAGTATGGCGAACCGACCCTGCTCCTTGGAGTGCAGACCGACAAGACAGGCGAGAGAATGAAGTTTGTAAACACAAGAGACAGCCTGCTGAGATTCCGCACCGTGTTTGACACCGCCATGGCACAAATGGCGTTCTACGACAAGGACGGCATCATGACCGACATTAACGACAGTGCCTGTGAAACATTCGGCATCGTGGACAAGGAAGGATTCCTGAAGTCGAAGATGCACATTTCGCAAGTGCCGGTGTTCCACCACATGAAGGAAC
>CALZAP010000199.1 GCA_945614335.1 uncultured Prevotella sp. | reverse complement strand
TGCTTGCGTCTGGCACTTTGGCGATGTTGTATTCCGATAGATTCTTTGTTGCCATTACTTAGAAACTCGTTCGATGTACTTTTCAATAGTCTGGTACTGCATGGAGTTGAAGTACTTCTCCTTAATCTGCTCGTAAAGCTTCAGAGCCTCGTCAGCCTTGCCCTGGCTCTCGAGTATTTCACCAGCCTGGATAAGGAAAATGGGTGAGAGGCTGTTGTTGTCGGCCTTCTCAGCAGCCTTCTTCAGGTTGTCGACAGCCTTGTCGAGCTGGTTGAGGTGAGCGTAGGCGTTGCCAAGGGCACCCTGTGCGGCAGGACTGATCATCATGTCGTCGCAACCGTCGAACTTCTCAAGATACTGTGCAGCCTCGTTCCACTTGCCAAGGTTGGCATAGCAAAGGCCTGCATAGAGGTTGGCAAGGTTGCCTGCGTCGGTGCTGCTGTACTCGTTAGCCACGCTGAGGAGGCCAGGGAAACCAGCCTTGTCGCCGTTGAGGGCTTTCTCGTACTGCTCTTCTCCAAAGAGCTGCTGGCCCTTGGCGAGGACAGTGCTTGCCTTGTCGGCACGAGGAGCTGCCACATAAGTGTTATACACGATGATGCCTGCAATGACCACAACCACTGCAACGACACCGGAAACGATGGCCTTCTTGTATTTTGCGAAGAAGGCTTCCTGGGCACTGATAGTCTCTTCCGCTACCTGAGCGCCATTCTGATCTTTGATATTTGCCATTATTATTGTATATTATTTTGTTTTCAAGCCGAATTTCGTGGCAAAATTACAGAAATTATCGGAGATATTGAAATTTATTATCGACTTTTTTTGTTTTTTGGCAAGAAAACTCGTAACTTTGCATTAAAAAGGCGAATTTTTAGGCTTATGATTCTCAAAACGCTCACAATTGTCAACTTTAAGAACATCGGAATGGCTACTGTGGAATGGTCGCCGAAGATGAACTGTCTGGTAGGCAGAAATGGTATGGGAAAGACCAATGTGCTCGACGCGATTTACTATCTGTCGTTCTGTAGGAGCATATCAAATCCCATCGATTCCCAGCTCATCAGACACGAGGAGCCGTACCTTATGATTGAGGGACAATATGCCACCGACGACGGGGAGCCGGAAACAGTGGCATGTGCATTGAAGCGTGGAGCAAAGAAACGTTTCAAGCGAAACGACAAGGAATACCGGAAACTTGCCGACCATATAGGACTTGTGCCCATCGTGCTGGTGGCCCCGTCGGACACTAACCTCATCGACGGACAGAGCGAGGACAGAAGAAGGCTGATGGATATGGTCATCTCACAGTATGACCGGCTGTATATGGATTCGCTTGTGAGATATTCGAAGGTGCTTCAGCAGCGAAACACACTGCTGAAGGCTGAGGAGGAACCCGACCCGGCACTGCTTGACATTCTGGAAGAACAGATGGCCCAGGAGGGCGAAACCATATACAAGGCAAGGAAGGCGTTCATCGACGAGTTTCTGCCTGTGTTCAACACTTACCACAACACCATTGCCGACTCGCACGACGATGTGGGACTGGAATATGTGTCGCACTGCCAGCGTGGACCGCTGATAGAGGTAATAAGGCGCGACAGGATGAAGGACAGGTGTGTGGGATATTCACTCCATGGAGTACATCGCGACGACCTGAACTTCACCATCAACGGACATCCGCTGAAGAAGGAAGGAAGCCAGGGACAGAACAAGACTTTTGCCATCGCACTGAAGTTGGCGCAGTTTGACTTCCTGAAGCGCACCGCATCGGCAACAACGCCGATACTGCTGCTTGACGACATTTTCGACAAGCTCGACGCAGACAGGGTGGGGCGGATAGTAGACATAGTGTTGAGCGACAATTTCGGACAGACATTCATAACCGACACAGAGAGTGCCCACCTTGAGAACATACTGAGAGGATATTCTCACGACTACCGCATATATGACGTAAAAGAAGGGGAGATATGTTTAAGAGAGATGTAAAGTCGATAAAGGACCTCGTGATGCAGAACCTCAGAACCAACGGCCTTGAGACTCCGCTGATGCAAAAGCGCATAGTGGACTCATGGCCGAAAGTGGCTGGCGATTTCATTGCGAGATATACACTGAATGTATACATAGAAAACCAGACTCTTGTGGTGAGGCTTTCGAGTGCTGCGCTAAGACAGGAACTCTACATGCAGCGTGACTATTATGTGGCACGGCTCAACAATCACGTGGGAGCCCAAGTGATTGCCAATATACGGTTTGCGTGAAACAGATTCCGCAGGATTATATGACGAGGTCCATCCGTATGTCGGTTGTGTCGGCAGGGATGTGTTTAAACTTCTGGAAGTCGAAACATACACCTATCTTATATATACGCGCGGGAAGCATAGACAGAAAACGATCGTAGTATCCCTTTCCACGTCCCAGCCTGTTTCCACTGCTGTCGAATGCCATGCCTGGTATCACGGCCACTTCTATTGTGTCGAAGTCGGTGAATGTGTTGCCTGAAGGTTCAAGAATGCCGAAAGCGCCTACGGCAAGGTCAGCAGAGCCGGTGTATTGTCTCAGCTCCATGGTAGTATCTCCGGTCACCTTTGGCAGCAACACCTTTTTACCTTCTTCTACGCAGCGGTCGAGCAGTTCGCGTGTGTCCACTTCGTCGGGAAGTGCGCAGTATAGCATCACTGTCTTTGCCTTTGCGAAATGAGGCTCTTTCCTGAGTCTGTCAATAACCTCAAGCGAGAGTGTCGTCAGCTGTCCCTGACGATATTCCCGCTTCAGTTTTCTTATAGCCTTTCTCAGTTCCTGTTTTTCGGACATATCTTACTCCTCACTTCTTCCCTTCCGTATTTTTCGGGAAGGCGGCGTTTTGTCTGAATATCTCCATTGCCTTTGACACCGTGGGGTCGTCTTGGTTGAGATATTGGGTCCATGCGTTCTCGTCCAGAATGTTGTATACTATTCTGCTTACGATATACCTTTCGAGCAGCTTGTACGACTTCTTTATCATGAGGTTACGGCGCTTAAGTCCGTTTTTGTCGGCGTAGGTGGCAAACTTGTCCACTATATTCTGCTTTACCAAGTATTTTGTTATGGCGTTGTAGTTGCCGAGTTCCGTAAGCTTGGCACGGTTTTCGTCGGTATATTCAAAAGCGAACTGCAGAATGAGACCCGAGAAGGCCGCCTCCTTGTAGTATGACGTTATGCCAAGTGTGTCTTCCGGCACGAAGATGTCGGGAGTGATGCCTCCGCCTCCGTACACTACTCTTCCGTTTTTCGTGTGATATTTCTTTCCGCTGTGCTTTATGCTGTCTTGGGAGAAATATTCGCCGCTTTGGTATCTGTTGAGCAGGTCGTCTTCATAGTCCTTGTCGGCTCCCGAAGAGTATGGCTTTTGAATGCATCTTCCTGAGGGAGTGTAATAACGGGCAGTGGTGAGCCTTATCATCGAGCCGTCCCTGAAGGAGAGAGGCTTTTGTACAAGTCCCTTGCCGAAGGAGCGCCGGCCGATGATGGTGCCACGGTCGTTGTCCTGGATGGCACCGGAGACGATTTCGGAAGACGAAGCGGAAGCCTCGTCGATGAGTATCACGAGCGGTATGTGCTGATAGCTGCCTTTGCCGTCGCTCATGAAGTCCTGTCGTGGCGACCTGCGTCCTTCCATATAGACGATGAGTCTGTTTTTGGGCAAGAACTCGTTGGCTATCTGCACTGCCGAAGCCATGTATCCGCCAAGGTTGCCGCGAAGGTCGATGACGAGATTCTGAAGGTTGTTTTGCGAGAGCTGTGCCAGGGAGATGAGCAGTTCGGGATAAGTGTTTTCCGCAAACTTCTTTATCTTTATGTAGCCCGTCTTGCTGTCGAGCATGTAGGTGGCGGAAATGCTCTTCTGAGGTATCTCTCCTCGGGTGACGGTCACATACCTCACCTTCTTGGCCTTGTAGCCGAGCAGTCCGAGTTTCACCTTTGTGTCCTT
>CALZAP010000198.1 GCA_945614335.1 uncultured Prevotella sp. | reverse complement strand
ATATACGTCTCGCCACAGCAAATCAAGAAATATGGACTTAAAACAGGAGATGTCGTAGACTGCCAAGTGCGTCCTCCACACGAAAACGAAAAATATTTCGCCCTTAGCACGGTAAACAAGATTAACGGCCGCAACCCGTCGGAAGTGCGCGACAGAGTGTCGTTCGAACACCTTACCCCACTCTTCCCTGAAGAAAAGTTCAATCTCTGCGGCGACCGCGCTACCACCAATCCCAGCACACGCATCGTAGACCTCTTCTCTCCTATCGGTAAAGGACAGCGTGCACTTATCGTAGCGCAGCCAAAAACCGGTAAGACCATACTCATGAAAGACATTGCAAACGCCATTGCCGCCAACCATCCTGAGGCTTACCTGATGATGTTGCTCATCGACGAGCGTCCGGAGGAGGTTACCGACATGAGCCGCACAGTTAATGCGGAGGTAATAGCGTCCACCTTCGACGAGCCTGCAGACCGACATGTGAAAATTGCAGGCATCGTGCTCGAGAAGGCAAAGAGAATGGTTGAATGCGGACACGACGTGGTCATCTTCCTCGACTCCATCACTCGACTGGCAAGAGCTTACAACACTGTAAGCCCTGCAAGCGGAAAAGTGCTCACAGGTGGTGTGGACGCCAATGCGCTTCAAAAGCCTAAGCGTTTCTTCGGTGCGGCACGAAACATTGAAAACGGAGGTTCACTCACCATCATAGCCACCGCACTTATCGATACTGGTTCGAAAATGGACGAAGTCATCTTCGAGGAATTCAAGGGTACTGGAAACATGGAGCTTCAGCTCGACCGCATGCTCAGCAACAAGCGCATCTTCCCTGCTGTCAACCTTGTACAATCGAGCACAAGACGCGACGACCTGCTACACGATGACACTACTCTTAAGCGTATGTGGATAATGAGAAACTTCCTAAGCGAGATGAACCCGATAGAGGCTATGAACACCGTAAGGGACAGACTGATAAAGACAAGGAACAACGAGGAATTCCTACTGTCCATGAACGACTGACAATACACGAGACTCCACTCAATCAACAGCAAATGATTGCCTGTGGGGTCTCGTATCATCTTTAAATATATCCCTATGACTTTGCATAACGTATTTATCGCGCTCGGATCGAATACAAGCGACAGAAAAATGATGTTAACGAAGGCCTTTGAAAAATGTAAGGAGCATGTCGTTATAGACCTCTGCTCGCCTGTTATTGAGACAACATCCGTAGGAGGCGGTTCTGCCCATTACCTCAACCAGATGGTATGCGGAAAAACTTCTCTCACGATCGATGAGCTCACAACATTCACAAAACGTTTGGAAGACGAACTGGGACGAGACCGGACACAACGTGAAAATGTGGCAATAGACATAGACATCATGCTCTATGACCAACAAAAACTTCACAGTAAAGACTGGGAAAGAGACTACATAAAACAATTATTGACACTAATAGAGACACAGCAATGATATCAATACTTGTTATGATGCTGTTTGTGACATTCGCATTCAGCATCAACTCCAATGCACAACAAAAGAATGTTAGCTTTGACGATTATTTCTCCGACAACACCCTGCGCCTGGACTATATCTTCGCCGGAGACACTTCCAGACAGCACATCTTCGTCGACGAACTGGTGAAAGTGAAAGGATG
This sequence comes from uncultured Prevotella sp., assembly GCA_945614335.1. Taxonomy (GTDB): domain Bacteria; phylum Bacteroidota; class Bacteroidia; order Bacteroidales; family Bacteroidaceae; genus Prevotella. The sequence continues at coordinate 2,325 of CALZAP010000198.1, read as the reverse complement.
GTATGGACGACGGAAGCGTTTGGAACAGTTGCCATACGAAGGCAACGGACAGATAACGCTTACCGACAAGGCTTCAGGCAAGACCATCTACCGCCACTCCTTCTCCACCCTATTCCAAGAGTGGCTGTCGAGCGATGAGGCGAAGACCACACCAAAGTCTTTCGAAAACGTGTTTCTCGTTCCGTTCCCGAAATCTCCTGTAGATGTGAAGGTTGAACTCTTCGACTTCCACCGAAAGGTATGCTCTTCCCTCACTCATTCAGTGGACCCAAAAGACATACTTATACGTGAAATCGTAAAACCTAAAAATCCTGTATTCACACTTCAGCAGGCCGACGACACCACAAACTGCATACGCATCGCTTTCGTGGCAGAAGGTTACAAGGCTGGGCAGATGGAGGATTTCATCAACGATGCCAGAATAGCAACAGAGGCGCTGTTCGAACACGAGCCGTTTACCTCTATGCGCGGTTACTTCAATATCGTGTGTGTAGAATCACCGTCAGAATGTGAAGGCACAAGCACTCCACACAAGAAAGACTGGAGAAGCACTGCCCTCGGTTCGCATTTCGACACATTTTACAGCAACCGCTACCTCACCACCCTGCATCTGAAAAAGCTGCACGATGAGCTTGCCTGCTCTCCTTATGAACATATCATTGTATTGGTAAATACGGCACAATACGGTGGCGGCGGCATCTACAACTCTTACAACCTATCGTACACAAAGGGAAAAAGTTTCAGACCTGTTGTGGTACACGAGTTCGGACACAGCTTCGGCGGACTGGCCGATGAATATGAGTATACAGACACAGACCCAATGTATTTCGCCGACACGGAGCCATGGGAGCCAAACATCACCACAAAGGCGGACTTCAGCCAAAAATGGCAGAATCTGATTGATAACGGCAAGGCATCGCTCATAGAGGGAGGCGGATACCAGACAAAGGGCGTATGGCGCGGAAATCAGGATTGCCGTATGCGTACCAATGAGCACAAGGACTTCTGTCCTGTTTGTCAACAAGCCCTACAAAAACTCATCGACTTTTATGTAAGGTAACTCCACTTTCTTAAGCAATTTCATAAACTTCATCGACACAAACTAAACGTCGATGAAGTTTTTTTTGCAAATAAATACAACTTTATTTGCTCGAAACAAAAAAAAGCAGTACCTTTGCACCGTGATTGGTTCACCACAGGTGATTAAATGGGAACAGAGTGCGATTCTCTGACAGTCCCGCTGCTGTGATTTGCCTTTATGAGTCAGAACACTACGTCACTGACAGACAATGTTCGGGAAGACGTTCTGCCTCGGCAATAGTCAGAAGACCTGCCGTCACTAAATCGTTGTTTCATTGCCTTCGAGGAAAAGGCATGAAAGAAATAATTAATAGTTTGAAAATGAATTTTAAAGAATGCGCTACTGTTAGCGTTGCCTTGTTTTGCGTTTCTGCGGCATTCCCTGCCGACTCACTAAAAACGCAAAAGATAAAAGAGGTGGTGGTCACTGCGGATAGGTCGCGCAAGGCCAACGTCTTTGAAACCGTGCCTATACAGACGGTTTCGGGCGACGACATAAGAATGACTGGCGTGCAGACTGTTGCTGATGCGGTAAAACGACTTGCCGGTGCTAACGTGAAAGATTACGGGGGCATCGGGGGTATGAAGACAGTGTCGGTGAGAAACCTTGGCGCACAGCACACTGCCGTCAGCTACGATGGTGTTGCAGTAAGCAATACACAGGCTGGACAGATAGACATCGGGCGGTTCTCACTCGATAATGTCGGACTGCTTACCATGGCTGTGGGTCAGGGCAGCGGTACAATGCAGAGTGCAAGACACTATGCATCTGCCGCCGTATTGTCTATTGAAACGATAAGGCCTACACTCGCCTACGGCGACTACGAGCTTTCCTTGGGACTTGCTGCCGGTTCTTGGGGACATCTGAACCCGAAACTGAGATTATGGAAACAGATGGGCGACAAGACAATGGCCACCATCGACGCCGACTTTATGAGGGCTGACGGACGATATGGCTTCACGCTCGTGAACGGAAATGAAAAGACTGAAGAAAAACGTAACAATTCTGATATTGGTCAGTGGCATGTGGAAGGCAATGTCTTCCATACGTTCGGCGACGATAGCCAACTGGCCATAAAGGCATATTTCTACAAGTCGGAAAGAGGGTTGCCTGGCAATGTGATACTCTACAACAACATCTCAAACGAGAGACTCTGGGACGAGAATTTTTTCACACAGGCTACATACACACGCTCCCTCGACGACTGCTGGAAACTTGCCGTTAGGGGAAAGTACACGCATTCG
>CALZAP010000197.1 GCA_945614335.1 uncultured Prevotella sp. | reverse complement strand
GCGGCTTGCAGATGATACTATTTTGCACGTCATGAAATCTCGGGAAATCATTTTCTTTATGCCCGAAAATCACTTCTTTGGCACAGTTTTATGCACTTCGGCATCTTAGAAGCAGTGTTTTGCGATGTGAAATAGTCAAAGTGAGGCTGTGAAATAGTCAAAGTGAGGGCATGAAATAGTCAAGAATGGATGACAAAATAGCCTGTCTTGCAGCGTAAAACAGCTGTTTTTCTCCATTTTTCTTCTCTATCTGAAAGGAACAAAATTCTCAAACGTCTGATTTGCAACGGTTTATGTATTATGTTAAAAAATCCCGAAAAATTGCCTTGCAGGTGCCTGTGCGGCTCTCAAGCGCGGTATTTCAAAGAAAACAAGCGTCAAAATAGTATCATGTGCATCTGAAATCTCCTTCGGCTGATACTTTTTTCTTCTTGGGTGATTAGTGGCTGTTTCGTTCGGCTTTTTGTGGAACAGGAGCATGAACATGAAAAAGGAGGCAGATGCAGCATTCATCGTTTTTGCCCGCCTGTTACGTTCGTTAATCTGTTCAGCCGGGCAACAACAAGTTCTTCAAAGGCTTGTTTCTGCACTTCACTGAGGAAGGAGTCTTTTATTATCTGTTGCCATTTAGGAAATGCCTTGTGAAGACCTGTAATGAGACGCCGGACTACATTTGCTTCGAGTCCCATTGTCTTTGCGGCATTCAGGAAGTCTTCCAAACGGAGTTTCGTCTTCCTTCCCGAAAGAGTAAGCGCCAATTCTTCGTTATCCTTGGGATTTGCAATTGCTGCATTGAGGAGGTCGTAAGCAGGAGTGAGTTGATAACCCTCTGAAGGACGGTAAAGCGAGAAGTTCTTCAGGTGCATGTCGTTGTTGCCGGTGACAAAACAGAAGAGCAGCAGCTGCATGTAGTTCGTAATGTCGAGTTTTGGGGTGTTGCTGTATAGCATTATTTTCTTTGCTATCTGCTCATACGAGCTTTTGTATTTGTATTCCGTAGGGTGTAGCGTGAGTTGACACATATCCTCCATGTCTATCTTCTCGCCATTCTCGGTTCTGTCAATACGCTTTGTGATGTAGCCGAGTTTTCCGTCAGCCATACGGATAAGGGTATGAGGGACTACACTTATCCTCGCTGCTTCTGCAAGGTGCATCGTCAAGTCTTCATTTTCGGGCAACAGCTCGTAGCTCTCCGCCTGTGGTTTGAGGATATAATTTCCCCAAAGTCCGACAATGGTCAGTCGGCTACAGCCATCGTGTTTGTCGAGGTTCAGAGACAATTTGGGCTGAACGCCTGTCAGAGATGTTTGGGCACGAATAACCTGCTCGGCCAACTGGTCGAGTTCTTCATGTTTGTACTCCAGCAAAGGGGCTTCCTTTGTCCCGAAGAATTTCCAGGCACAATTTGGATGAAAGTCTTTCTGGCCTTCTTCTAATTCCTTATAACAGTACAGGCATTTACACATTGTCGCCTCCTTCCTTTTTTATGGGCATTACACTGACAGAACCGATACACTCTTTACAACATAACAGCAGCAACGACATGCGGTCAAGAATGCTGATATCAGTGTTGCGAAGTGCCACATCAAGCAACCACCCTTCCGGTATTAACCCATCAAAGAACGGGAAAAGCACAGGACTTACGAATTCATCGCTCTGTAATGGAAATGTCAGACTAACAGGCAGCGCATCACCACGTTGGAGATACGTTTCATCATAGCGGAAGCGGTATTCACCACCATCTTCCGTCAGAACACCTGCAAGGGTTTCTTTTCGGTACACTTCGGCTTGTCTCATTGCTTTTTCGTTGCTGTAAGTTCGTAGTTGAACAAATCAAGTAGCTGGTTGACCTTGTCCATTCTTAACGTCGGCTTCCCTTGTTCCAGATTGCGTACAAAGCACAAGCCTACGCCAGACTTCATAGCCAGGTCTTCCTGCGTGAGGCCATATTCCTTGCGCAAAGCCTTTACCATCAGCGATAACTTCGTCTTTTCCATATAAATTATATTATTTCGAATGCAAAATTACAACAATATCTGCAAATTACATGCTTTCTGATATAAATTCTGCAATATTTAACCTTTTTATATATTTTCTGATATAGTTTTTTCTTCTTGGGTGATTAGTGGCTGTTTCGTTCGGCTTTTTGTGGAATAGGAGCATGAACATGAAAAAGGAGGCAGATGCCGGTGAATGGCGTCTGCCTCCTTTTGGTGTCTGGTGTGCGGGTGGAGTTTTTATCTCTTGACAGTCTTCACGCCGTTCTGTATGACGATGCCTTTGTAGTTTTCGGACACCCTCATGCCGGCGAGGTTGTAGAGTTTGCCGGCATTTGCGGCCTCGGCGTTCACGGCATCTATAGAAGATGCGTTGCCGGCTGTGGCAGCGGGTCCGAAGCCGCCGCGGGCGTTAGCCACACGCACTGTCGCTGATGTTATCTCGCCGTCGATGGTGAGGCTTGTGTCCTGTGTGATGAAAGGCGTTTCGCCGTTGATGCTGACGAGATAGATTCTTGACGCGCGTGTTGTCGCATCCCATGTGAGGGTGTGCTTGTCGTCGGAGATGGTTGCTGTGGTGGTCTGCTGTGCGCAGATGGCGTCGGGTGCCCATGTGCCGAAGATGTTCGCCACGGTGAACCGCGCCGCCTCCTCTGCCGTGAGGATTGTCTCATACTCCTTGTCGCCTGTGCTGTGCGTGAATTTCATCACGTTTGATGCTATTATTAATCAATGTGTGAATAATTTATAGAACCCACCATAAGTGCCGTCACCTCCTAACCCACGAACGTCCGCCGTTGCGCGAGTAGTAGAGCCCCTTCGTCGTGTTGGCGAGCAGTTCCGAGCCGCCATCCTGAATGTTAAGGAACTCTCCGTAAGAAGTGTTGCTGCACCGCTGCACGAACGAGCGTCCCTCGTTGGTGCTGACATACAGTCCCTTACTGGTGCAAGCCAACAACTCACGCCCATAAACGAGCAAGTCCCTGAATGTGCCATACGAGCCATTGCTGCATCGCATCACCCAGCTCCTGCCCCCGTTCTGCGAATATTCGATACTGTTCTTTGCAGGATTGATACGCACAAGTTCCCTGCCTAAGTTTACTATCTGTGGCATAACATGATATTTTTTTAGTTTAACATCCCGATTCTCTTTCCCCTCACAGCCGTCTTCAGCGATACACGTTTCAGCCGCATTGCCGCCTTTCGTCCCGTTTCCGCTACGGCAAAAGGCAGGTAACGAAAAGAAGGACATTATGCAAAACATCTGTGTCAAGAAAAGTGTTCTCATAAGTAAGAAAATTTAAACACCGTAAATCATAGCCAGTTCCCTTTTCGTGAAAGCCTTGAAACGGTTCTGCCAGTACAGTGACTTCTCGTTGTCGAAGTGCTGGCGGTCGATGACCGATTCCCTGTTAGGATGCAGGATAACGTTATTGCCGTCGCCCATGTGCTCCTGCCAAGTCAGTTCTGCAAACGGCGAATCCTGCCTTTGCCCGATATGGTGCAGCTCGTATGGGTCACCGTTGCTGTCGCGTGGCGGCCATCCTTCGCCTATCAGGTCGGCGTTGTTATAGTCCTGCCACTTGTCCCAGTCGGCAAACTTTTCCTTCAGCCATTCCTTTCGGCAGTTGAATGCCTGCCAATCAATATCCGTCCTAACAAGTGCAGCTCTTCCGCCAATGCGACGCTCCACAAGCCCCGCCTTGATATAAACCTCTGCCTCCTCACGAGAGTGGAGGAAGCGCACGATGGCATCCGACCACCCCGTGCGCTCCTTGATTTGTTGATGAAAGTTGTTCATAATTGAATGAATGTCTTGTCAAAACAACTTGTTAGTTTTGTTTTTTCAAAAGAATTAATGCAAGAGAAGCAATAGCAGCTCCAGCGCCAAGTATTCCTTTAATCACTCCCTTGTCTTTTTTCTCTGTTTTAATTTTGTCGCTCATAATATTAATATTTGTATTGTTAAACTTTATCGATTATAT
>CALZAP010000196.1 GCA_945614335.1 uncultured Prevotella sp. | reverse complement strand
TCATCCGTATTGCAGTTTACCTTCAGTACCGAAGGCTTTCCTGCTCCATAATAGTCGGCCACCATATTATAAAAATAGTTGGCACGCTTTGCTATGAAGCTGCGGGCTGAAGAAAGTTCGTCAGAATAGTTTGGCCACCACGGGTTGAATAGTTTCCTGTGGTTGGGATATTCATATTTTATCATCTCATACATAGGGTCCCACACTTCTCTTGTGCCTCGCTCGTTTAGGAAGTCTCCCATGTATATGGCAGCCCTGTCGAGAAAATCACGCTTGAAGTCTTCTGTTTTCATAAGCTGGCGGAACAGCAATGTGTGTTCGGGCTTATTGGCCCAAGATGTTTTGGGATCGTAATTATTGTCATTCAACCATTTTATGGTATTGTAGTTTGGAGAAATGCCATAGAGTCCGAGTCCGAAGTCAGTGTCTTTCATTATCCAGCGCCATCGTCCGTCCTCAGTGCGTGGTCGCCACATCACAATATTGTTTCCAGGGAAGTCACAGTTGTTGAAAAAGAGATTTGCAAGCATGAGGTTAAGAAATTCTGTAGTGTCCATCCATTTCTCGTATTCCTCTCTCGAATGCCCGTCTTCGTTGTAGAATTTCTGGAAGGCGTTGAAGTTTTCCATGTCACCCTCTTTCAGCTCATACCAGTTTTCTATCATGTCGATGTCTTCCAGTCCATCGTAGTTGGTATATATATTGTCTTCGTTGCTCCTCTCTCGTATGTTGAGCATTCCCTTGTATTCACCGTTTATATATACTATGGCCGGATGCCATGCCTGCCAGTCAAGGTCCACATGCTGTGCCACGGTGCGCTGGATTATGGCGTCGCGCATGTAGAGATAGTCAAAGTCGTTGCCTGCATTACGAAGGGCAAGCGACTTGAAATCGGTAATGCCCGGACGCTGGTCGGGAAAGAACTCGTATTTGAAGCGTTTCTCGCCAAAACGTTTGTTGGCGTATATGGCAAGCGACTTCAGTGCGGCCGACCTTGTGGCGCCTCCCATCACTCTTGTCTCGCAAAGCTGGTTCAGCTCGCTGTCGGTACTGGCCGAAGTGAAGAATTCGAGGTTGACAGGCCTGCGCCAATTGTACTCATAGTTTTTCTTGCCACTGCTATAGCTTCCGTCCACATAAATTCCTATCTTGGAATCATAGAAATACTTTTTGTCTGTAACTATTGATATTACAGGCAAGGTAAGGTTTCGGGGAAAGAATATGTAGGAATGCGTGGTGGAGCGGGGCGAGAGCTTGTCGTCGGCAAAAAGTTTCGCGCGCACCACTGTAGTTTTCGATATTGTTATAGGGTTTTCATATTTTCTGCTGCTTCCTGTAGGTTCTGTTCCGTCGGTGGTATACCTTATCACCGCATCTTCAGCTCCTTCGGGCAGTGAGAGCTGCAGGGCGTAGAGTGTTCCGTTTTCCATCACACCGCCACCCTTGCTGAACACAGGTTCTCCAAGCACGTCTTTCAGTGTTTTCCCACAGTTGGCTTTTCCTGGGGTAGGTTGTGCCTGATAGCCCCAATCAGAAGCTCCGTCGGTCTTTCGTCCGTAAGCAATGTTTGGTGCCGGCTGCTTTTTCAGTCCCTCAATCTTGTCTGTCAGCGTATTGTTGTAATACAGATACACTGCACATCCCTTGCCCGACTCTAACCTGAACGGAGTATGCAGCCCATTCTCCTCTTTGTCACAATACACAATAACATACTCTCCAGGCTTCACTGTCTTCGACGGCAGTTTCCATGCTGTTTCGGCATTGTCTTTGTCGTTTATGCAATAACTCGAAAGACTCACCTGCTCACTGCCGGCATTATACAGTTCCACCCACGAGTCAGGAAACTCGTTCATGTCGTCCATAATGCAATCGATGTTCGACTGCATTATCTCGTTTATCACTAACTGTGCCTGTGCAGTATTCATACCTGCGGCAAGCAAAATGGCAAAGGCAGCATTTCTCAATTTCATAGTTATATTCAAATTTATGTTTTTGGTTCTTTGCTGCAAAAGTACACATAAGTTTTCACACTGCCAAGGAAAATGTGGAAAAAGTGTTGATAACACAGTGAATAACCCTGTTAATAACCTGTGTAGAGTTATCCACATATTCACACTATAAGCCTCCGAAAGCATGGGAATATGGTTATCAACAGGGTTATTAGAAAGTTTTTTGTGAGATTTCAACAGATTTTTGGTGGAAAAAGATATAAACTTATTAATTTTGCACCGAAATAGCAAATTGTGGATAACTCAATGACTGCTCTAACTGTCAGCCATATAGTTTCAACACCATGTGTAGATAACCATTCACCCCGTGTTGACAACCAAATAGGCAAGAAAACAGGGAAAAAGTTTTTCACGTATTCACACACCATCATACTTAAAATTCTATTTTTAAAAAAAAGAAAAAGAAAAGAATAATAAAAATAATATTGTGATGATAAAACAAGAATGGAAACAAAAAGGGTTTATCGACGAACCCGTGGCTGAGGGCATCGACCTGAAAGCTGAGATAAGGCGAATGTGCAAGGAGAAAAACGCTGTCATACTCGCCCACTATTACACACGTGGAGAAATACAGGAAGTGGCCGACTTCATTGGCGACTCACTGGCTCTGGCACGAAAGGCCGCCGACACCGACGCGAAGATTATTCTCATGTGTGGAGTTCATTTCATGGCTGAGACTTGCAAGATTCTCAGTCCGTCGAAACTCGTGCTCGCTCCCGACCTCAATGCCGGCTGCTCGCTTGCCGACTCTTGCCGTGCCGAAGACTTGCGCAAGTACAAGGAAGAGCATCCAGGCTACAAGGTGGTGAGCTATGTAAACACCACGGCTGCCGTGAAGGCTCTTACCGACGTGGTGGTGACAAGCGGAAATGCCGAGAAGATAGTAGCCTCGTTCCCTCAAGACGAGAAGATAATATTTGGTCCCGACTACAACCTCGGTTCATATATAAATAGTGTCACAGGCCGCAATATGTTGCTCTGGCAGGGAGGCTGCCACGTGCACGAGCGTTTTTCCGTGGCTGAGATAGCCCGACTGAAGCAGGAGCATCCCGAGGCCCTGGTGCTTGCCCATCCCGAATGTAAGGGACCCGTGCTTGCTGCCGCCGACGTGGTAGGTTCCACCGCCGTGCTTCTGAAGTATGCCGTGGAAAATCCAGGAAAGGAATATATCGTTGCCACCGAAGCCGGCATACTCCACGAGATGGAGCGTTGCTGTCCCGACACCAAGTTCTATCCGGTGCCGCCGGAAGTGAGCGAGGGTGGGGCAGGGTGCAGCTGCAACGAGTGCGACTACATGAAGATGAACACACTCCTTAAGATGTACAACGCCCTGAAGTACGAGTGGCCATCGGTGGATGTGGATCCTGAAGTGGCATGCGAGGCAGTGAAACCCATCGAGCGAATGCTTGAGCTGAGTAAATAAACCAATTTGTTACACATCTTCCAACTACAAAGGGCAGCGGCTATATCTACCGCTGCCCTTAAACTTATTTCATGCAATTGTAGGAAGAGACTAAGCAAAACATGACAATCACCTGTCCCACTGTCTTAATTTTAATTGCCATAAAAATAGAACTTTTAGTTAAATTGAAAGAGAGTGACGAACATTGTTGTCGTCACTCTCTTTTTATATCCATATCAGGGGCTTATTATCAGTACAAAGCCTCGTATTGCCTTACGATTTTTTTCCACATGTAATGCTTTTTCGCCACCTCCAGCATTGGCTCGCCTTCGAGCTGCGGCATTCCGATATAGTCAATCAGTTGCAGGTCGTTGGCATAGTAATGCGCCTTGTTGCAGGTGGTCTCGCGGTTAAACACCACGTCGTATGCCAGGATGGGACGAGCGAAGAACATTGCCTCTACCAACGACGGGTTAGTGCCGCCGCAGCTGTGGCCGTGAATGTAGTAGTTGCAATTATTTCTGAGAGTGTATAGCTCGTCGAGGTCGTATATGGGGTCCAGCATCTTGATGTTGCTGAGCAGTCCGTAGCG
>CALZAP010000195.1 GCA_945614335.1 uncultured Prevotella sp. | reverse complement strand
ATTATACTGTTTGTCGTTCTTGCCGAGCGATGGCCAAATTCCACCGTGCGGAAATCCAGCAGCATACGCCTGAAATCAGACCCTTTCACAAGCTGGGAGTCACGTTTCAGTTGTTCTATTATTTCCTCACGTTCCATCTCAGTGGCGGTTTCCAGTTTTTCGGCAACTGCCTGTTTTGAAAATCCCTCTTCGTATATAGAGTCCACTCTCTCGCCCACAAACTGCATGTCTCTCAATGCTATCACCGTATTTTTCGGCAAGAAGTCGAGCACAGGTATTTTTTCTTCCTTGCATTTTGCCAGTTCCGGCACGATGTCTATCCGCTCACGACGCTCGCTCGACAACTGTGTGTCTACCTCAAACGTACGTATTGAGTCAATGTCGTCTCCAAAGAAGTCGATACGGAACGGATATTCACACGAAAAGGAAAAGACATCGATAATGCTTCCACGCCTGGCAAACTGTCCTGGTTCGTAAACATAGTCAACTTCCGAAAATCCATAATCAAGAAGAGTTTTCACCACCTCCCTCACCTCTATCGTCTGCCCCACACCCAACGACAGAGTGCGGTCGTCGAGCTGGCTGCGTGACACCACAAGTTCCGCCACCGCCTCAGGATGTGTCACGATATATAAAGGCTGGTCACTCTTTTTCCTTGCCGTCTGGGCGTTGATGGCTGCAAGCGCTTCTGTACGCAGAATCTCACTGGCAGAATCACGCTGGCCGTATTTTACGGCCCTACGGAACGACGAGGGGAAAAAGAGAACGCAACTGTCGCCCATCAACTGTGTCAAGTCGTGATAGAAATATCCCGCCTCATCGGCATCGTTAAGTAAAAACAAAACGGTGGCGGGCTGACGCAAGGCCATTGCGGCAAACGCCAACGGTGCAGAAGACGCGACTAACCCGTCGAGGAAGACGTTCTTCACGCTTACATCTCCCACGACCTTTGCCATGGCCGACACTTTCGACGACTTGGCATATAAAATCTTTAAATCCTGTATTGTCATTATGCTTTCATATCGACCAGCAACGCTAATCTTCTGCAAAATTACTTATATTAGTCGAAAAAAACAAAAAAAAAGGCAATAAATTTTGTTATTCCACCATTCTTAGCTATTTTTGCAACAAAAATTTTGAAAAATGGAACATTATAGCGACAGTATAGTCATAATACCTACATACAACGAGAAGGAGAATGTCGAGAAAATAATACGTGCCGTATTCAATCTCGACAAGTGTTTTCACATACTCATCATCGACGACGGTTCTCCCGACGGCACAGCTGGCATTGTCAAGGGGCTCATGAAAAATGAGTTTTCCGACCGTCTGTTTTTGATTGAACGCAGCGGCAAACTTGGCTTAGGAACAGCCTACATTCGCGGGTTCAAATGGGCGTTGGAACGCGACTACCAATATGTGTTTGAAATGGATGCCGACTTCAGCCACGACCCGTCAGACTTGCCACGACTTTATGCCGCCTGCCACGACGAGGGCTACGACGTGGCCATTGGCTCTCGCTACGTCTCAGGAGTAAACGTTGTAAACTGGCCTATGGGGCGTGTTCTAATGAGCTATTTCGCGTCAAAATACGTACGTTTCGTAACCGGCTTTAAAGTTCACGACACCACCGCTGGATTCAAATGCTATCGTCGCAAGGTACTTGAGACCATGGAGTTAGACAAGATTCGCTTTAAGGGCTATGCGTTCCAAATAGAGATGAAATTCACAGCCCACAAGATAGGATTCCGCATCAAGGAAGTGCCCGTCATCTTTGTCAATCGCCGCGAAGGCACCAGCAAGATGAGCGGTGGCATATTCGGCGAAGCCTTCTTCGGTGTGATGCGCCTGAGATGGGACGGATGGACTCGTCGCTATCCAAAGATAAAGTAATTCGAGCAAAATGAAAGACCGAGAAGTTACTTATTGCCCTCGAATCGTTAAAAAACCACAAATACGGCATAATAATAGACTCCATATCAAAATTTTCCTTGAAAAAGCTTGGTGGTATAAATAAAACTTAGTATCTTTGCAAAAAATATTAAAACTATGAGAACATTTATACACGCAATAATATTAGCTGCCGCACTATCCGTGGCTGTACCCACACTTAGCATTGCCTCAACAAGCAATGCCGAAATGATGGCACCTGCCGATGAAGGCAAGGCAAAAATTGTTGTAAACCAGTCTACAGTGACCGTGGAGGGACTTGCCGGTAAAACCCTTGAGGTTGTGTCACTTACCGGCAGACATGTAATGAAAACAAAAATAGAAAGCAATTCACAACAGATAGAGCTCAACGTGCCCAAAGGATGCTACATTCTGAAAATTGACAATATCGTAAGGAAAGTATCTATTCCCTAATGGAAAATAGAGGCATGTACGACTACCTGAAGGCAATAGGAAGCCGCATCAGGAGTATTGCCTATTTTATGACAATGCTCTTGATTGCCTTATTTCTACAAAATTGCAAAGAACAACAGGAAAACCCAAACATTAACATACAATTATCACAATTTGACGAGCTCAAAGACCAGACTTTGACATTCGACTTTAGCAAAATGAGACAACAATGCCGACATTTTGCCATTAACGACCACGACTCCACACAAACCGACTACATTACGCGAAAGATATATAAAAGCGATTTCACACCTGTTTGGGTAAACAGATATGGAGTTGACTCATGTGCCGACACTCTGTTGGCATACCTGAAAACCGTCAACAGATGGGGCTTTTCCGAGGAAGCCTTTTTCACAAGCAAGATTGAGAAAGATCTCAAGCGTCTAAGGGAGCTTAATTTTGGCGACCAAGACATCAACACCATAGCTGCAAGGCTGGAATATCATCTTACCAAAGCCTTTCTCAGATACAGTACAGGCCAACGTTTTGGATTCACCAATCCATATAGCAGCCTAAACCATCTTGACCCCATAGACGATGACTCCACCTCTCGCACAAAACAATACAGACATCTGTTTGACATACCTATAGAGCGCCCCAACAAGGCTTTCTACACCGATGCGCTCAGGAATGTGGTGGAATGCAAGACAGGCGAATTCATACAGTCTGTACAACCACACGACGCGACACTGGAAGAATTACAGCAAATGCTCAGCAACACAGCCGACAGCAAAAGGAGACAGACAATACTCTGCAACATGGAGCGACACCGATGGAGAAGAACCCCATTGGAAGCAAGCGACAAAAGACGAAAGGTTGTGGTAAACATCCCGGCATTCCTGCTCTATGCATACTCCCCGGACTCGGTGATGACTATGAAGATAGGATGTGGTTCGACAAAGACCAAGACACCACTGCTCACAAGCCAGATAAGCCGAATGGACATTAATCCACAATGGAACATTCCTATGAGCATAATAAGAAAAGACGTGGCACGAAATGCTGGAAACATCCATTACTTCGACAGCCACAGATATTTCATTGTGGAAAGAAAAACAGGCAAACGCATAGACCCGTCGCTGGTCACGGCACAAATGCTTAAAAGCGGTGAATACAGGGTCACGCAGGAAGGTGGCGAAGGAAACTCGTTGGGAAGAATCATATTCCGTTTCAACAACAATTTCTCTGTTTATCTCCACGACACATCCAACAGAAGATTCTTCAACCAGGCCGTAAGAAGTGTGTCGCATGGATGTATAAGAGTGGAAAAGCCGTTTGAACTGGCACAATACCTGCTCAACAACAATGCCGACGAATGGACACTCGACAAGATAAGGATTTCGATGGACATGAAGCCACAGACCAGCAAGGGTATAAGATATGTGAGCGACACGACAAGAAGCCGTAAACTCATAAATTCAAGAAGTGTGCAACCCAACATTCCACTATATATTATATATCAAACAATGTATAAGACACCAGGCGGAAAATGGGAAACATATCCCGACATTTATGGTTTTGATGCCGTGACGAGGAAACAACTCGCCCAGTTCATAGACAAAAAATAGCATTATTCATTTGAACACTATCAATACAAATGA
>CALZAP010000194.1 GCA_945614335.1 uncultured Prevotella sp. | reverse complement strand
AGTGCGACAAGCATATTAGTCTTTTCGTTGATATAATACATTTACTGAAAGATTACTTTTCCCATTGTCTTCATTTTCTCTGCCGTCTCTTCCCATTCCTGCTGTTCGACGCTGTCGGCGAGGATGCCTCCACCAGCATAGAGTCGGTAGGCATGTGGCAGTATTTCCATGCATCGCAATGACACGTAGAGATGTGTGGTGCCATTGATGCCAAGCGGTCCCATAAAACCGCTGTAATACCGTCGTGGCCGGTGTTCGTTGGCGATGATGAAGTCGTTGGTCTCACGTTTGGGAATGCCGCACACGGCCGGTGTAGGATGAAGTGTGGCAATGATCTTGCCGAGCGCGTCATCACTAATAATAGAAAAGTGGAAGTCGGTGCGCAGATGCACGAGTTCTCCTGCCCTCACTGAGTAAGGTCCCTCTATCTGGAAGTTGTTTGTGAAGCGTTCTATACACTCGGTGATGTATGTGGTGACGTAAGCCTGTTCGGCTATGTTCTTCTCGCTCCAGTTGAGTTTTCCGAGAGTCATGGTGCCGGCAAGGGCCATGGTATGCCAGTCGCGCCCGTTGCCTTCGAGGAGTATCTCGGGTGTTGCCACGAGCCATGTGCCTGTCACCTTTGTTGACACCAGCGCCACAAACATTCGCGGATACGACATACACGCCTTGAAGAAGAGCCGCCTTGTGTTGACATCATCTCCATGGCTCACCTCGGCGCTACGTGCAAGCACAATTTTCTTGAATTCGCCCGACACCAGTCGCGAGTGGAAGTTTTGGAAATCCACGCTGTAGTAGCTACGTTCGTTTTCGTCGGTAAGCAAGGAGCTGCTACGTTCGTTTTCGTCGTGAATGTCATTCTCTTCCTTGCAGAGTGACGTGTCGAGCTGCGATGTCTTCACTTCATCGGGAGCGATGAGCAGCAGCGGCTCGTCGTCGGTGGCAGAAAATGGAGCCACCACAAATCCTTTCTGTCCGTTGAGTTCGCCGACAGAGGCAAGACGGCGTGGTTCGCCCTTGTGCTGAATGATTTCCGTATAAGTGTCTGCGTGAGGCAGACGGAAGATTGCGAAATTCTTCATGGTCAATTCATGAAACGAGAAGCATACGAAAAAAAAAAACGAGAAGCGCTGTCGTCAAGTCGCGTCAGCGTTTCTGTAAAATATAGTTTGTCACTACAACCGAAGAGACGAGGTCGCCTCCGGAGTCCGTCACATCCACGTTCCACACATGAAGCCGACGTCCGTTCTGTACGGCCTTCGCCTTTGCTGTCACCGTCTCGCCCATCTTCACGGCCTTGATATGATGCCCTGAGACGTTGATGCCCACAGCCACTTCGTCTGGGCAAAGAGCCGCCGAGCCCACTCCTGCGAGTGTCTCAGCGAGGGCGAGTGTCGCTCCGCCGCTGAGATACCCGTAAGGCTGACAATTATTCTCGTTCACCTCCATTGTGGCCATGCAACTGTCCTCGTCGGGAGTTGACATGAACTGCATGCCGAGGCTGTCAGCAAGATTATGTCGAGCTTGTAACTTCTTCTTTACGTTGTCGATATTCATTTATTTAAACAGAGAGTATTCTTCCACTTCCCATGCGAGCGCGCTGGCGCCGAGCACGTCGCGTTCTCTTGAGTCGAGTGCTGACGACGCGATCTTCACCTTGCCCCTGATATTACGGAAGCAATGCTCATCAAACGATTGTTTAGCTGGTTCGAGCAACCATTTGCCTGCCTTTGAGATACCTCCTGTTATGATTATCGCCTGCGGATCCACCAAAGCTGCGATGTTTGCCATTGCGATGCCGAGGATATGTCCTGTGCGTCGATAGGTCTCGATGGCGAGCTTGTCTCCCTTGTTGCAGCACTCGGTGATATTCTTAGGTGTGAGGTTAGGATAGATGGTCATCAGCGACTCTTCGCCGCTCTCCTCCATCAGTTCCTTTGCTGTCTGCACTACACCTTTAGCCGCGCAGTAAGCCTCAAGACAGCCATGGTTGCCGCAGCCGCATAGTCGTCCTCCGTCCACCACGCACGAGTGTCCCATCTCGCCTCCGAATCCATGTGCGCCAAGTATGATCTTGCCGCGATTGAAGATGGCGTTGCCCAGTCCGTGTCCCAGGGTGACGAGCACGAAGTCTCTCATGCCATGGGCGCTGCCATACACATGTTCTCCGAGAGCCATGTTGTGACTGTCGTTGCCTAAGGCCACGGCGATGCCGAGACGGTCGCGGAGCATGGCAGCCATGGGAATCACGCCTTTCCACTTCATGTTGGGCGAGTTTTCTATGCATCCCGTCTTGAAGTTGCCGCTCGGCGAGCTTACTCCGACCGAGCGAATTGACAAGAAGCCGCCATTGTCCTCTGCCAGTTCGACAATACTCTCGGAGAGCTTTGTCACGAAACCGCTGATTTCTGGAAATTCTTCCGTACAGAACGAAGTTTTGGCTATTATGTTGCCGCGCACGTCAACCACCGCAATCGTCGTTTGCGAGTAGCTGATATCCACGCCTATTACCCTATCTTTTACAGTTTCTAATTCCATAATTAGTCAAATAATAATTTCTGAGGTCGTTATATACCACAAAAGTAGTAAAAAAATGAATTACCTCCAACAAAAGTGGTTTTTTTTGCCAAAAGTTTAGTAGTTTTTAACCTTTTGTACAAAAATACAGAACAAAAAAACAATAAATAAAGTAAAAATGCGCGCTTATTCGAATTTATTTAGTAAATTTGCAGCAGAAAAAGTATAGACAATCAAAATATGAACGTTTTAGAACTTAGCGAACAGGAAATTGGCAGACGACAGAGTCTGCAGGAACTGCGAGAAATGGGCATCGACCCATACCCGGCAGCCGAATACCCAACCAACGCATTCTCGGCTGACATTAAGGAAAACTTCAACGACGACGACGAGCCGAGACAGGTTTGCATTGCCGGACGAATGATGAGCAGACGTGTCATGGGAAAAGCCAGCTTCGTGGAGCTGCAAGACTCAAAGGGACGCATTCAGGTTTACATCACACGCGACGACATCTGTCCGGGCGATGACAAGGACTTATATAACAAGGTGTTCAAACGCCTGCTTGACATAGGCGACTTTATCGGCATCAAGGGATTTGTGTTCCGTACACAAACCGGAGAGGTGTCGGTACATGCGCAGGAGCTCACACTGCTCTCAAAGAGCCTTAAGCCACTGCCTATCGTGAAATACAAGGACGGTGTGGCTTACGACAAGTTTGAGGACCCTGAACTGCGCTATCGTCAGAGATATGTCGACCTCGTGGTAAACGACGGTGTGAAAGACACCTTCCTGCAGAGAGCCACCGTGCTGCGCACTATTCGCAGAGTACTCGACGAGGCCGGCTACACCGAAGTGGAGACTCCTACACTACAGAGCATTGCCGGTGGTGCTTCGGCACGCCCGTTCATCACTCATTTCAATGCCCTCAATGTCGATATGTACATGCGCATAGCCACCGAGCTTTACCTCAAGCGTCTCATCGTGGGAGGCTTCGAGGGCGTTTACGAAATTGGCAAGAACTTCCGCAACGAGGGTATGGACCGCAACCACAACCCGGAGTTCACTTGTATGGAGCTCTACGTGCAATACAAGGACTACAACTGGATGATGTCGTTCACCGAAAAGCTGCTTGAGACTGTTTGTATTGCTGTCAACGGCAAGCCTGAGCGTGAAATCGACGGACAGGTCATCAGCTTCAAGGCTCCTTACCGCCGCCTGCCTATTCTCGACGCCATAAAGGAAAAGACCGGATTCGACTGCAACGGCAAGAGCGAAGACGAGATTCGCGCTTTCTGTAAGGAGAAGGGTATGGACATCGACGACACCATGGGCAAGGGTAAACTCATCGACGAGCTGTTCGGGGAATTCTGCGAAGGCACTTTCATTCAGCCTACCTTCATCACCGACTATCCTGTCGAGATGTCGCCACTCACCAAGATGCACCGCTCAAAGCCGGGTCTCACCGAGCGCTTCGAGCTTATGGTAAACGGCAAGGAGCTTGCCAAC
>CALZAP010000193.1 GCA_945614335.1 uncultured Prevotella sp. | reverse complement strand
TAATGGGATGCTTGATTTTTGCAGAAAACACAATAAATGGGAAGAGTATGAGCGCTACGTCAATAAATGGAATGATGAGGAAATGGCTAATGTCGGGCTGACCCTATGTCATATGATTGACAAAATGATGATAACCTACCAAAACAAACTGGAAAAAGAATTTGTCTCTGAGGGTGGAATAAAAGAACGCATGACAGCCGCCAGGATTGGTTTCAGAACCAACCAGAAAGACGAAATAGACCGACTAAAGGCCGAAATCCAACAACTGAAAAAAGAAAACGACATTCTAAAGAACACTAACCTGAACTTGTAGAAAAAGCTAATGCCTTTTCTTCTTTATAAAAGCCATACACTCGTCGAGAATCTTTACCTTCGCAATTTTCATTACTGCGAAATATAAAATTGACGCAATAACTATCCTTGAAGGAAGTAAGATAATGGGACTTTCTATGAACGACGTGACATAATATGTTGCCGCCATGACTGCCGCTGCGGAGAGCATGAAAGGCACAGTGTCGGAAAGCACCTCGTGGAAAGTGACTCCAATAAGCCGTCGCGCGTTTAATTGCCAAACCGTAAGCCACAAAATGGTAAAGGCTGTGTAAATAGCCACCATCGAGTTGATGCCATAACTGTGGAAGAGGAGGATAAGGGCTATCTGTATCACTATCTGGCCGATGTTACACCAAAGGTAGATGTCGGAGCGGCCTGAGGCTATTATTAGATGCTGGTAGAGTGTGTAGAACGAAAGGAATGCACCACCTATGCAGAGCGTCTGAAGCAGTGGCACACTGTCTATCCATCTGTCGGTGATGGTGACCAGGATAAACTCCTTGGCTACAAGTGCCATGCCGAATAGGGCGGGGAAAGAGAGGAAGGCAGTGAAGCGCAACATCTTGCGGAAAACACGACGTTCGCGGTCGCGGTCGTCGGTAATCTCGGCAAGCACAGGCTGCGCCACCTGCTCGATGGTGCCCGAGATGGTAGTGTAGGCCATGGTGTCCCATTTCATTGCCTGACTAAAGTTTCCCACGGTTTTCATCGGGAAGAGATTACCGAAGATAAATGTCAGCACGTTGTTGTTGATGGTGTTGATAATCGTAGTGATAAGTATTTTCACGCTGAAAGGAAACATCTTTTTCACCGGAGTGAAGTCTACTTTCAGCGAGGGACGCCATATACGGCGGGTGTAATAGTAGCGGCAGACGTTTTGTACGAAGACAAACACCACCGACTGCCATGCGAGGCTCCAATACGCCAAACCTTTCCATGCCAGCAGAAGTCCGCAACAGCCCGACACAAGAAGGGAGACAAAGCCCGTGATGGCACGTTCCCTTGCCATGATGTTTTTGAACATGATGGCGTTGCGGGTGATGCCGAATGATGAAATGAGAAAGCCGAGAAATACAAACCTTGATAACCCGACGAGCTTCGGGCTGTGGAAAAACCAGGCTATGAGTGGAGCGGAAAAGAACAACACGACATAGCACAGTGTACCGACGGAGATGTTAAACCAAAACACGGAATTGTAGTCGTTGGCCGTAGGGCGCTTGATGTTTGTAAGCCCTTGGGTAAAGCCGCTGCTCTGCAGGTTGCCTGCTATAAGAGAGAAAATGGAAAGCACGCCCACTATGCCATAGTCATCGGGTGACAACATACGGGCGAGGAAGATGCCGAACACGAGATTCAACACTTGCATTGTGCCGCTGTTCAGTGCGCCCCAAAACAGTCCTTTTGCGGTCTTTTCCTTTAGTGATTCCATGTGATGCTATGTTTTTGGCTGCAAAATTACCATATTTTCGTGACATTTGGAAAAAAGAAAGAGAATATTTTGTTAATAGAGAAAAAAACCTTATCTTTGCCTGCGATAATTTGTTTATATATTGAATAATGAATAACAGAAAATCATTGGACATAAGGAATATAAAAGAAAGGTGGAACAACGCCATTCTCGATATTCTCAAAGCCTTTATGGACATTTGCCGTAAGCACAACCTCAGATTCTATTGCTGTGCAGGAACGGCAATTGGTGCAGTGCGTCACCAGGGCATCATACCATGGGACGACGACATAGACGTGATAATGCCGCGCCCTGACTACGACCGCCTGATAGAAATCGCGAAGAATGAAGATTTCGGGAAGTACGAACTTATTACGCCATACAACGACGAGAGCTATCCCCTCTATTTCTCAAAAATCTCAGACAAGAACACTACCTTGGTCGAGGACCGTGAGATACCTTGCGTTATTGGACTATATGTCGACATCTTCCCTCTCGACCCTACCGACGACGACACCGAAAAGGCTAAACTCCTGAAGGCGAAGTACACGAAGATAATTAACCGCCTCAATGCTGTTTCCACCCATAACAGTTTCGGTAAATACATCTCGCTGTTAGGCGACCCGAAAGAGTGGGGGCGTTTTGTCATAAAGACAGCCGCTTTCTTCTTCCGCTCCGCCATACGTCGCCATCTGATTGGGCAGATGGACCGCCTGAGCCATCTCTACGACTACGAAAAGGCTAAGAATGTGCAGGTTTACACTGGCTCTTATGGCTATAAGGAAGTCTTCCCCAAGGAGTGGCTCGGCAACGGGCGAATGTTTAAGTTTGAGGACACAGAGGTGCCCCTGCCCGAGGAATACGACAAATATCTCCGCCATTTCTTCGGCGATTATATGCAGCTGCCGCCCGTAGAGCAACGCATAGAGAAGCATTCAAGGGCTTATCTCAATATGGATGCCAAGGAGGAGAAAAAGGATGTACTGAGAAAAATGAAATCTAACAAGATATTAAAATGAATTACGCATTGATTATTGCCGGTGGCTCGGGCAACAGAATGGGACAAGACATACCAAAGCAGTTTATGCATGTGGACAACTGCCCGATAATTATACATACTATGCTGGCTTTCCAGCGCCATCCCGACATCGACGGAATTGCTGTGGTGTGCCTTGACGGATGGCAGACTGTGCTCCAGTCTTATGCCAATCAGTTTATGGTTACGAAACTGAAATGGATATTCAAGGGCGGCGACAACGGACAGCAGTCTATCCATAACGGCATTTACGGCCTTAAGGAAGCCGGCATTGGCGACGACGACCTCGTGCTTGTCCATGATGCCGTGCGTCCTCTCCTGTCGCAAGACATCATTTCCTCAAATATCGCCATCTGTCAGAAATACGGCTATGCCATCACAGGCATAAAGTGTCGTGAGGCTATCCTTGAGAGCGACGACGGGTTCAGCACTTCAACAAGCATCCCGCGCGACAAACTCATCAGGACGCAGACACCCCAGACCTTCCGCCTGCGTAACCTTTTGTCTGCCCATGAGGAGGCCGCAAAGAAGGGTATAACCAATTCGGTGGCTTCATGTACTCTTATGGCTGAGCTTGGAGACAGGGAAATGCACATCGTGCCCGGCTCGGAAAAGAACATAAAGGTCACCACGGTTGAGGACCTTGAGATTCTGAAGGCATTGATGCATGTGGAGAAAGAAAGTTGGCTGAAGTAAAAAAATGAAGAATTATATTAGCGACATACTGGAAGCGGCAAGCGAGGCGTTGCCTTGGGAACGACTGGAGGGAAAGAATATTCTCGTCACGGGAGCCACAGGACTTATTGGTGGCTGCCTGGTGGAAGTGCTTATGGCACGCGGGGGAAACTTCAATGTCTATGCTGCCGGACGCAACGAGGAAAGGGCGAGGAGCCGTTTTATTGACTATGAAGACAATGTGCGCTTCCATTTCTTACATTATGACGTAAGCCAGCCGCTACAGTCTGACGTTCCCTTCCATTTTATAGTGCATGCAGCCAGTGGAGCCGCGCCGGCCGCTTTTGCCTCCCGGCCAGTGGAAGTGATGAAAGCAAACATTCTTGGCGTGGCAAACCTTATGGAATATGGTTTGGGACACGCTATGGAACGCATGCTGTATGTATCCACAGGAGAGGTGTATGGAGAAGGCGGGGCGACGTTGGATACCGCCGACGGAAAGGCTTTCGTAGAGTCCGACAGCGGCTATGTGAAC
>CALZAP010000192.1 GCA_945614335.1 uncultured Prevotella sp. | reverse complement strand
ATCTAAAACTAAAATTATAATATCCGACGGCATGACATTCTTACGCGTCGAAGAATGTCATGCCGTCGTTGAGTGTAGGTCGTGCCACTCCCGGATATTCAGAACAGAATTCGTTCTTCAAACGGCTTATATAGCGGCGTGCTTCCCACTTTGCCATGGGCAGGTCGTGCATGAGGTAGTTGCCGCAGGTGGCGGCCGTAGTGCCTGGCACTTCGCCCTCATATTCGCTCACAAAGGTGAATGCCTCAATCATCAGTTGGCGAATCTCTTCGCATGAGTAGGCTCCGCGCACAATGAGGTAGTTGCCGGTAAGACAGCCCATCGGTCCCCAGTAGATGATGTTCTGCTTCCATCCTTCACGATTGCGAAGGAAGGTTGCCACAAGATGTTCTATGGTGTGAAGTGCTGCGCAGTTCACGGCTGGCTCGTGGTTGGGCGCAGTCATGCGTATGTCGTAGGTGGTGAAGCTGACGCCGTCAAAGGCGTCCTGACGGGAAATGTAGATTCCCGGCTTAAGGTCTGTGTGGTCTACTTGAAAACTTGCAATTACTTCCATAAAGTGTAGTGTTCTTTTTTTTGTTATAGTTTAATATTTATTTCAAAATTATCAAATATCATATAATTCAAGTTTATTCAAGTTTCGCATGTGCTCAACTTATGGAGTTAGAAGGAGTTAATTTTACTACTTGCGAAAGATGAATTGAGTTATATAATTACGCGTACTTTTCCACCCTTAATATAAACGCCGGACTTCTTGCCGTCTGTCCTTGTTCCCTGCAAAGTGTAGATGGCGTCATCATTGTTCATGACATCCTCACGAATATTGTCGATACCCGTCGATTGTTTCTTGAGATAATCGGCATAGTCGGGCAAGTAATAACCCACGTGGGGAGGCTGGTTGTATGCGCTGTTCTGCCATGCCACGCCCATACGGTAGGTGTGGTCGTGCATAAGCGTTGGAATGGCGTGTTCGGTTGGTATGTTTGTCGTGAAAATGTTCAGCGTACATCCGTCGGTAGAATCCCAGAGGATTATTTCCTCACGCCAGTCGCCGAGCAGGTCGGCAGTGAGATTTGGAGTCTTCTTTGTGCTGTTGCATGTCGAAGAGTTGCCATAGTTGTAAAGGGTGAGCAGGCGTGTCATGCTGCTTCCGTTCCATGTGTCCATGATGTTGCCGTCGAGCAGTTCGTCCTGCAGGTCGCCGTTCCAGTAGCAGCGGAAGTTGAGCGTGGTGCTCTTGCTGCTCACCACCTCGTTATCAGCATTGCGCTGGCTGCGGTCGTTGGACGAAGAGAACTCAAAGCCCCTGTTTGAGGCAATGATGTCCGAGGCTATACCTCTGCCGTTGTCGCTAGAACCTTCCGCACTGCAGATAATCTCTCCAGTGGCGGCATCGTGAAGGTCCCATCCGTATGGCGACTCTTCATGCACTGTAAACACCTCCATGCCGGGACGGTCAGGGTCGATGTCGCCCACGTGCAGTGCGTCGCCATGTCCATAGCCAGTGGAATAGAGCAAGTCTCCGTTGTCGTCGATGGCGCTTGAGCCTAGTGTTATCTCGTCATATCCGTCGCCGTCGTAGTCGCCCACGCTAAGGTTGTGGTTGCCGTTGCCGTATGCAGTCCAGCTTCCGCTTTTCCTTCCAGTAGGTTCTTTGGCGGTTTTTTCCACCATGCCATTATCGTCTATCACCATGTATTTTGTCTTTGACAATGAGGCGTGCATCCATCTGTTGTTCAGCTGCTTGCCGTCAAACCATACAGCCCATACATACGAGTAGGTATAGTAGCCTCTTGCAAAAATGGCACAAGGCAAGTTTTCTTTACCGTCAATCCATGCCACCGCGGCAAGATAGCGCTCGCCGCGGTTACCGTATTCCTTGTCGGTCTTGCCCGGACGGTCGTCCCAGTTCTTTGTCCATCCGTCCACGCCGTCAAGGCTGTCGTATGTGCCGTTTCTGTTAGGGTTATAAAGAACGGTATGTATGGCCTCTCCAGTTTCTCCGTTAAACACCGTGAGCCATTCTTGTCCGCCTTTCACCTTGCCGTCAGAGTTACGCCAGTCCTTTGTGTTGTCTACCGACTTTATGTAATCTTTGGTGGCTGCCTCACTGACATATTTCCCGCTTCCGTCCATGCTTCCTGGTGCCGTCTTGCACATCATCTCGGCCTTGCCGTCACCGTCGAAGTCATACACAAGAAACTGGGTGTAGTGTGCTCCGGCTCTGATGTTCACTCCAAGGTCGATGCGCCAGAGCTTTTGGGGCTTTTCTGATGCCATGTCGAGTTTATAGGCGTCGAGATACACGTTGCCCGTATATCCTTTCTGCGAGTTGTCTTTAGAGTTCGACGGGTCCCATTTCACTATCAGCTCATATTGTCCGTCACCATCCACATCGCCCACCGAGCAGTCGTTAGGTGTATAGCTGTATGTTTCGCCCGCTGGAGTGACACCGTCGGCCGGTCGGTCGAGGGTTTGCCTGAGGAAGATGTTTCCCCACGGAGTGAAAGCCTTAGTGCGCTCTACCTCGTCGCCGTTCTTCTTCACCACAATCTCATAGCTGCTTGTCTTGGTTCCCTCTATGTCAGTGAAATTTGACACTGTAGAGTTGCTCTTGATGGTTGTGCCGTTTCTCACGACATCAAACAATATGCCAGGTTCGTCAGTGCCTAATATTCTCCAACTGAGAAATATTCCCTTACCTCCAGAAGCGGGCAGTGCGACAGGAGCTCGGTCGAGGTCTTCCATCTGTTCTGTAGGAGTGTAGAAGAGATTTGTATTGTGGCCTACGGTAAGGTCTTCCTTCTCGCTCTCGTCGTTAGGGTCGTAGTCATAGAGTCTTATTGTCAGCACTACCTGTTTTCCTTGCGGTGTGAATGTGATAGAACCTGTAGCCTCCGTGTCCAGTGAAATGTCCCTTGTCACGGTGGTTGACGTGCCGTCGGCCTTCTTTTTGGGGAAGACGATATCGGAAGGTGCATATTCCTTGCCGTTCACCTCGGCAATGTAGCTGTCTGTCTCGGCATAATTGTCGTACCCTGACATTTGAATATGTTTTATAGATATGCCGTCAGGGATGGTGATGGTATATTGTACTCCCACGGAATACTTTATACCGCTATTTGCAGTTTGATAGGTTTTTGTAGGGTCGGATGCGCTTATGGTAAATCCACCGTCAAAATCCCAAGGTCCTGTTGATTTCGATGCAGCCTTGCACGTGGTGGCCGACAGTTCGTAGATGTTTTTCGCATTTATGCCGATAGCGGAGCATAATAGCAGTAGTGTGAAGATAAGATGTCTCATTTCTTTGTTTTTTGTTTGTTATTTGTATTTCTTTTGCAAAGTTACTATAAAAAATAGAACAAGAACTACGTTTTCTGATATTTAACACTATATTTTTTGTTTTCTCATTCAAGCCTTCCTCCAAATACGCCCTTCGAGGCGTACTGAAACGCAGATTCAAACGGCAAAATTTCAGCGGAAGTTGAGCAAATTTTGATAAAAAACTGCCCCGCTCGATGGCGGCAGGACAGATTTTTCCCCTGTTTATTGGCAAAAGCATGGGTAAATGTTACATATCTTATTAAATATGATACAAATATATTGGGATAATATAGGAAAAAGTAGTTACCTTTGCAGAAATTTTTTATTTAGTAATCAATAGTAACAATTCATGTCTATTTTTAAAACCAAATTCATTATGAAATCAAAATCATTGTTGCTCCTTGCCGCCATCTTTTTTTGCGGAAAAGCAACAGCCCAAGTATTACCGTATCAAGATACCAGTCTCTCGGCTCACGAGAGAGCGGTGGATCTTACTTCAAGACTTACACTAAAGGAGAAGGCCGACCTGATGTGTGACGAGTCGCCTGCCATACCACGATTGGGCATAAAGCCGTTCAGCTGGTGGAGCGAGGCTCTCCACGGACTTGCAAACCAGGGCAATGTCACGGTGTTCCCCGAACCTATCGGCATGGCGGCATCGTTTAATGTGCCCCTGGTGGAGAAGGTCTTTTCCGTAGCGAGCGACGAGACCCGCGCCAAGTGGAACGAGCAATA
>CALZAP010000191.1 GCA_945614335.1 uncultured Prevotella sp. | reverse complement strand
CTCTTCCGAGAGGTAATGCATTCATGGTTTTTCTCCATCCGAAAGGACAAATGCTGTTTACCGTTGGGGCCGAATGTATAAAAAGTCCAGACAACCCCTATTACAAAAAGAGTAAGGCTGAGGAAAATGCCTTGACTCTGTGTATTTTGGTAGAAGGCTGCCATCCCGACCTCGGGATGTATCTCATAGAGCACAACCTCGTGCCCGATGCGATGCTCAACGACATAAACGGAAAAGAACATGGAAGGATGCTGTTGCAGGATAATATGGATTTCATGGTACGCTGCATAAGGAGGGATATTGAATCTGACAAAGTAGTTAGGAGAAGGCATGAAACAGGTGTGACAGATCACAATGACGATAACGGTTGCCAGAATGTGAACTTCGAGACGTTCGTGAACATTCTAAGTCAGGAAACAACCGTGCGTAGCAAAGCCAACAAGGCATGGCGGTTGGTGAGGTGCAACAAGACCACCACGGTAATTCGTGACGTGGACAACTGCAGGGAGTTCAGTATGCCGACACGCTATCTATATACTGCATACCTTGAGATTGACAAGGAGAAAATTCAAGTATCCACAGTGTCTCGGTACGTTGGAACTGTCAATGCCCCTGCTGCCTCTGCGTTGCTGTATAACACGGTGGGCAAAGGCATACATTGGAACCAGATGAACAAGTCGATGGACAAGTTGGTAAGGATGTTGAAGAAAAGCATGAAATAAGTTTTCTACATTTTTTTAGTCTCCCTAAATGTGTCTTAAACTCCTTGAACTTCCAAAACTCCTTGTACTTCTTTTCTTGCGAAATTTGAGCCCTTTTACTTCTTGGGCTTCTTGCTGAAACGATAGGCCACGTGGAACATCACGTAGCGCGGAAGGGTGTTGCTCCATGTCTCAGTGCGGCCTTGGGCGTTTATGGTGCGTGTGACATTGTTAAGATTACCAAGGAGGTCGAAGCCGTCGAGCATGCAGACTATGCGCCCTTTGAGCATAGAACAGGAAAGACGGGCGTTCCATACGAGGTCGTCGGTGTTCAACTGACTGCCTTCGTAGCCACGGCGACCATACATAGTAAGGTCGGTGGTGAACTGGAAATTCAGTGGCAGCTTAAGGGTGGCGGTGAAACCGTAGTTATAGTCGAAGGCACTGATGCGGCTGAAGTTGTCGCGCGTGCTTGTCACGTTGCGCCAAGTGCCGTTGGCCTTCACTCCCACCTTTGAAGAAGTCCCGAACTTATAGTCGAGACCGAGCCTCTCGCCAAGTGACAGCGTGTGTACCTCGCTCTTCATTGTCTCATAGGAGCCGGTAGTAGTCTTGCCCTGAAGGTCAACGCTGTTAGTGTAGCCGGAGACAGTTGTGGACGACAACGACCATTTACGGCGCTTGTCCAACGGACGTGAAAACTCGAGGTTGGCATACGAGTCCCAGTTGCCGTTGACATTCTCTGCACGATATGTCCGCACACCGGTCGTAGGGTTGTAGGCGTATCCCATGGCAAGGGCGTTACGCTTCAGGGTCAGTCCCATTCTCAGTGTAGTAAAAATCTGTTTTTGCGGGTCTCTGAGTCCCATTATCACCTTGTTTCCGAATATCACCTCGTTTTTCAGGCTTGAATTGCCAATCTTTACATTTTGCGGGTCGGTGGCGTCGCGAATGTCAACCAAGTTCACGAGGTCGGGCAGTCTTGTGTCAACCGAAGGCTGATACTGGAAATATATTGTCCTTGGACCTTCGCTTGGCGAGAAATATATGGTTCCGTTTGTCGACATTATTGAGAGCGAATTTCTTACTATCGTGGTGTCCACAGAGCTGCGCTGATAGTTGAGCCTTTGACTTGCAGGACACAAATAAACCTTCCCCTGGCACCATAGCTTGCCCTTGTCGTACTCAAAGATTCCCAGTATACGATGTATGTTCTCAGTATAGTCGCTCGTGAAGCTGTTGTCAAGGTCTACACAAGCCTCATATTCCATTACGGATGGAAGCACTCCAATCTCGCTGTCCGCCGAATGGCTCATCAGAGAATCCAGTCGGTAGAGGCTTGAGCTGTGCTTGCTGTGCTTATATTCGTATGCGTAGCCAATGGAGAACAGTGTGGTCTTGCTCAGACGGTACTCGTATGATGTGAGAAACCTTGTCATGAATTCACTATTGGGCTTTTCCTTAAAGTATTGATAGCCATTGCTGTTCTGTGTGTTGCCGCTTGGGTAGTCGATGGCATAGCGGTTGAAGTTGTCGTGCTTTTTGTTGTCATAATATATGCCTGCCATAAAAGTAAGGTTGTCGCTTGTATCACCGAATTTCACTCTTGCCATGGCCTCAAGTGTTGCCGAGAGGTTCTTGCCTCCGTCGAGTCCTTCTTTTTTATAACTATTGACGAGAGAGTCGGCCGACAGGTAGTTGAGCGAGAGGTAGTTGGTGCGTTTGTCTTTGTCGCTGTACTTGAACTTTGGCGACATCCTTACGTATACATGCTTCGACATCAGGTCGATGTTGTGTTCAGAGGAGAGGGTAAGGTTTTTGCTTTGCGATAGTGTGTTGGTTTTGTCGTAGGTGTTGCCGTTGGCAAAGAAGTTCACGCGGTCGGTTTCAGTCAGCACATTGCTGTTGCTCGACAAGAATTGTATGTTTCCGTTGAATTCCGACTTACGGTTTCTCGGACTGAAGTTGTAGTCTATGCCCGCCTGTTTCTCCTTGCTGTCTCCATTTGGCAGCTGGTCGTGAGTCCAAGTCTTGTTTTCTCCGGGTTTCCTGCTGTCGTTGAGGTTATTGATGTTTCCGTATAGAGTCAGTCTCGAGTGGTCTGTATATCGCAATGCGAACAGCCTTCCGAGATATTTGTCCTTTGAACCCATGCCAGCTTCCACGTTAGCCGTAAGTCCTATGGAGTATTCACGTTTCAGGTTAACGTCCATTACGTATAGTTTGTCCGCTTTTTTCTTCTCTCCAAGAAATTCGCTTGTTTTGCCATACTTGTCATATACTTTCACCTGCTTCACCGTGTATGCAGGTAGCATGTCGAGCATCACCTTGCTGTCGCCTTTGAAGAAGTCCTTGCCGTTGAGCAGTAGGCTTTCCACGTATTGTCCGTTGTGGTAGATGCGTCCGTCGTCGTGTAGTTCCACGCCAGGCATTTGCCTTATCAGTGCGTCAAGCATAGAGCCTTCCGCAAGCAGAAAAGCGTCGGCGTTGTAAACCACGGTGTCGCCCCGATGGTAGAATTTCACCTTGCTTCCGGTTACTTTCAGCTCAGAAAGCACCTTTGAGTCTGCACGCATCAGTATGTCTGGTATAGACTTCTCGAATTCCCTTTTGCCGAGCTTGCCCACGTGATATTCCACCACTTCCGTCTTATATCCGAGAAACGAAGCCTTGATAAGATACTTCCCTTCGGTGCGAGGCACCTCAAAACTGAACTTCGAGGTGTTGATTCGTTTTCCGTCCACAGTGGAATGTTGTTCTGCCACGAAGCTCTTTATCACCACGCTGTCGGCGTTCATCAGCTGCACTGTAACTCCCGGAAGGTCATTTCTCGTCTTCGAGTCTACCACTCTTCCTTTTAAGGTGATTGTCTGTTGTGCCGCCATGCTTGCAACGACCAATAGCGACAATAGAAACGAATAGATCCTTTTCATATTGTTTTTCTTATATACTTTCTACAATGTATCGTAGCAAGTATCGTGCCAAGAATGCAAAAGGTTGTAAATCAGACAATTATTAAAACGCTTGTACTTTGAGTGTCTAATTATTAGACATCCACTGTCTATTTCTTTGACATCTTCCACCAAGAGAAAATCCACTTAATTATTAACGCTCATTTTTCTGACTTGTTACGTTTTTCTTAGCAGAAGAGCTGTAGGAGTGTTGCCACAAGGAGTATCTTGTCAGAGAATATTATCTCATACTTGAGATTTCTTCTACAGAAAGCCTTGTCATTTCTGCAATTTGTTCAATAGGTATTCCAGCCGTCTTCATAGCTTTCGCTGAAAGAAGCAAGGCAGAGCGTTGCTCTTCCAACTGTGCAGACTGCTCTTCCAACTGTGCAGACTGCTCTTCCAACT
>CALZAP010000190.1 GCA_945614335.1 uncultured Prevotella sp. | reverse complement strand
CATTTGCCTTTATGCCGCAGTCGAGCACAATGATTAGCTTTATGCCTCTCTCCTTTGCCTGCTCGATTGCCTTGCGGCTCACGCCATATCCCTCTTCGTAACGGTCGGGGATATAGTAGTCGATATTAGAATAGAACTGCAGAAGGAACTTATAGACGAGAGCCACTGCCGTACACCCATCCACGTCATAATCGCCATATACGAGGATAGGCTCTTTCCGTCCCATGGCATCATTGAGCCTATCGACAGCCACATCCATGTCGTTCATGAGAAATGGGTCGATAAGCTCACTGAGCATCGGACGGAAGAATCGCTTGGCTGCCGATTCTGTCTTTATTCCTCTCTGGATGAGGAGGTCAGCCAGAATCGGACTCATGCCTATTTTCTCAGCCAATTCCTTGGCTGCGCGGATTCTGTCCTCAGTTGGCGGTGTATAGTTCCACTCAAAGTTCATTTATATTCCAAGTTTCTTGCGGATTTCTGCCGGTATGGCGTTCTTGTTTACCATATAGTCCATGGTGTTTGCGGCAATGAACGACTTGGTCATATACCAGATACCCTTGTAGTCGCCTGTCTCACCCCATGAGTTCTTAACCATATAATACTCCTTGCCATACTGGTCCTTGGCGATACCGTAGATGAGCATTCCGTGGTCGTCGGTCAGTTCCCAGTTGTCGTAGCGCTGCTGGCGCATCTCCTGGGTAGGAATGATTTCGGGAGCCTTGCATCCGAGTGAGTCGAAGAGTTCGGTCTTCTTGGCCTTTTCCAGACGCATCCACTTGGCGGCGTCGCTACCCTTCATGCTCTGCATCTGCTTAACGTCGTAGTTGTAAGCCACACCTTTGCGTGTGAAACCTTCCTCGCTCACGTCACCGCCCCAGGCGATGGTATAACCCTGCTCAAGGGCATTGTCGATAATCTGCATCATCTCGTCCATTGGCAGGTTCCAAGATAGCGGGTTACGCCAGTTGTCCTGAACCTCTACTGCAAAGCGTGTATAGAATGGATGGTGAGTGTAGGAAGTGATTGTTACATAATCATCCCAGTTGAGTCCGAGGCTTGCTGCAAATGACTTCGGGGTATATTCCTTGCCCTCGTATGTAAACTTCTCAGGGCACTTGCCAAGGTAGGCGTCGAGGATACCCTGGAGTCCAACCTTCCACTGCGGTGTCAGTTTCTTGGCGTCGCTCTTTGCCACAGCGGCAACGTAAGGTTCCATTACTCCGAAGAACTCGTTGAAGTTGTTGAGTGAGTCACCGTAGAGTGAACCGGGGAATGGCATTGCCTCTTCAGGACAGATACCATAGTTCTGGATGCAGAACAGTGGGTCATAGCACGAACCGCCCTGGGCGAACTGGCAGTCGCCGTGGAGGCGAACCACCTGGATGGCCCTGTCCATATAAGTCTTGTTGCATACGAACATCTCGCAGAGATTGTATTCCTTGCCCGACTTCTTCAGGATTTCACTCTCGAAATAGGAGAGGGTAGAGTAGTTCCAGCACGTACCGCTACGGCTCTGGTCCTTGATGCTCGAAATCTTGTTTTCCACTACGGTTGTGAACACCGGTTTGTTCTTGTTGACAACCTCTTTCTTCTTGGCTGCCATGGCTCCGCCGCTAATCAGCACGGCGAGCGAGAGAATAATTAATTTCTTCATTTTTTATTATTTTTTTTACTTTAGTTTCGCATTTGCTCAACATTATGGAGTTAAAGGAGTTAAAGGAGTTTAAAGGAGTTAAAGACAATAGTCTTTTCGCATGCCTTGGGAGTTATCAGGGCCAAAACATACGTCTTTAACTCCTTTAACTTCCTTAAATCCTTTAACTTCCCATTTCCGAAAGTTGAGTTTTATTTTAATACTCCTTATTTTCTGCCATATATTTCTCCACGTCATCGGGATGATATGGAATGCGCTCCTTGCCGAGGAAACGGCATCCGTCCTTGGTGATGAGAATGTCGTCTTCTATACGTATTCCGCCAAAGTCCTTATATGTCTCGAGCAAGTCGAAGTTGATGAATTCCTTGCAGTGTCCGCTTGCCTTCCAGTCGTCGATGAGGGCGGGAATGAAATATATGCCAGGTTCGTCTGTCATTACGAAATTCTCCTGGAGGCGGCGTCCCATGCGCAGGCAATTCGTGCCAAACTGGTCAGATGGCTGCACCTCGTCGTCAAAACCTACGTATTTCTGGTCGAGAGCCTCCATGTCGTGAACGTCGAGTCCCATCATGTGGCCAAGTCCGTGAGGCAGGAACATGGCATGTGCGCCAGCCTGTACGGCTTCCTCAGTGTCGCCCTTCATAAGTCCGAGTTCCTTCAGCTTGTCAGTCATCAGTCGGCATACGTTCATGTGCACGTCATACCATTTCACACCAGGTTTTGCCACGTCGAGCGCATAGTCGTGACAAGCCTCAACAATTGAGTAAATCTCGCGCTGTCTTTGGTCGAACTTGCCGTTAACAGGCATTGTGCGTGTATTGTCAGAGCAATAGTCGTCAAGCTCGCAACCGGCATCACAGATGGTCAGTCGTCCGGATTCAAGCAGGGCCATCGACGGATTTCCGTGCATTATCTCGCCGTGCTGGCTGAAGATTGTGGCAAAGCTCACCTTGGATGAATAAGAATTGGCCATGCCATCCACTTGTCCGCCCACAAACTTCTCGGTCACCCCCGGACGAATCAGGCGCATAGCCTTGGTGTGCATCTTATAGCCAACGTCGCAGGCTCTTTCGATAGCCTCAATTTCCTGAGGCTCCTTGGTGGAGCGCATCTTTACAACCGCCTTGATGAGTTCGAGCGAAGCCGACTCTTTCTGCTGGTTGGGATGAATACCCAAAAGGTCCATAATCTGAATCATGGTGTCGTGGCGGTATGGAGGCAGGAAATGTATCTTACGCTTGCTCTTGAGCGCATCCTGTACGATAGACGATAGTCCCTTCATAGGCAGTGTGTTCGCGACACCCACCTGTGCGGCAAGGTCGCTGACCGATACCATACGATGTCAACCACGTCGATGTCGTCGCCCACGAGAGTCTCGCGGTCGTTGTCGATGTCAATCACCCCCACCAATCCTTCCCGGTGCTGGCCGAAATAATATATGAATGTCGAATCCTGCCTGTGGGGATAGTATGCGTTGGCAGGATAGTTCATCGGCGACTCGTTGTTGCCGAATAATATTACGATACCGTCATTAATGAGTTTTTTCAGTTCATTGCGGCGCCTAATATAAGTGTTTTTATCAAACATAAGCTATAAATTTTATTATTAATTCAAAAAATCTTTGCAAAGATACGCATTTTTTTCGAAAAAACTTATAACTTTGCACGAAATTTACAACTTTAATGTCATAATTAGCAATTTATAACATAGATAAAGATGATATTTAGAAAGACTGGGCTTGTGCTCGAAGGTGGAGGAATGCGCGGAGTGTTCACAAGCGGAGTGCTTGACGCCTTTATGAAATATGATGTTAACTTCAGTTATATAGTCGCCGTGTCTGCCGGTGCCTGTAATGGGTTGTCGTATGTGAGCCGTCAGCCACGCAGGGCACGCTTGTCCAACATCGACATGATGGTGAAATATGACTACATCGGATTGCGACATCTTGTCACCCAAGGTTGCATCTTCGACCCGGAACTTCTCTATGACCGTTTCCCTAATGAATTAATTCCGTATGATTATGACGCATATTTCGCCTCGCCCTCCACTTTTGAGATGGTTGTCACAAACTGCAATACGGGCAGGGCAGAATACCTGACAGAGAAGTCGGGCAACCGCCAGCGTCTTCTGGACATTTGTCGTGCCAGCAGCAGCCTTCCCTATGTCAGCAAGGTGATTGATGTTGACGGTCAACCATACCTTGATGGCGGCATTGTTGACAGTATCCCCGTACAGCGTGCCATTGACATGGGTCACGAGCGTAACGTCCTGGTACTCACACGCAACCGTGGCTATCGCAACACGTCACGTGACCGCAAGATTCCCAAGTTCATATACAAGAAATATCCCCGTCTGCGGGTTACGCTGAGCAGGCGCATAGCCGAATATAACCGCCAGCTGCAGATGGTG
>CALZAP010000189.1 GCA_945614335.1 uncultured Prevotella sp. | reverse complement strand
TTCTATTTATCAATAATTTCCCAATGACCACCTTTATTAGGTCCAACCCTTTTAACAACTCCTGTATCTTGAAGATGTTTCATATTGGTAGCAATCCAACGGCGAGATACTCCAAGGATTTATCATCAGTGTCTTCCGAGACAGACACCGTAAACGATTTCGACTATAAGCCGCGGCAGGCATAACCTATTAAAAGTTGAAGCATAAGTAGTCCCACGCCCCACTGTCAAGTTATGACAGTCCTCTGCCATGGTTATGACAGGCTTGCAGAAGACGTTTAACTTTGTTGATTAAGACGTTTGGCTTGTTGGATGAAGAAGTCATGATGCTGTATGAATATAAGCCAGCTTCGCTGACACCCTACACCCTACATTATTTTGGGATTTTGGGCTGATAATCAAGAAGTTAGTGAATGTAGGGTGATGCTTGGCCCTACACTAACCTTACATTCATCCTACATGTTTCCGTTTCGGTGGGTTTCAAATTGTGTAAGGTGAATGTAGGGTGGATGTAGGGCTGGAGGATACCCTACACTCTGCAACTGTCTGATAGTTAATGGATTAACCCTAAAAGATGTAGGGTGTAGGGTTGTAGCGAGAGCCAATAGCCAGAGTCTCAGACTTTGGAATAGACAACAATCTATAGCCAGGGAAGTTAAAATTCGGTCATAACTTTTTGTCTTTATCAATGTTTTAGTTAAATTTCGGTGGAAAAACTGACATGTTTTGCTAACTATTGGTATTTATATAATGAAAATATGCCTTGGTTTGGAAAAAATTAGTAACTTTGCGCAAGAATAATAACAAAATGTGACAGGAAACATAAGTGAAACCAAAAATCAATATGAAAATGAACATTAAGAAAACATCCATCCTCACTGCCATCTCTTCTGTGGCAGTGGCTGTAGTGGCTGCAACAAGCATTGCCACGACAAGTTGCCAGAATGCAAATGCAAGTGATACACGATTATTGCCGACTCCCACCAAGAGTGCAAAGATGACTCTTATGGAATCGCTTCAGCAGCGTCACTCTGTGCGCGACTTCAGCGACAAGGCCGTATCTGATGCCGACCTCTCTGAACTCCTTTGGGCTGCCTGCGGCATCAACCGGCCAGACACGAAGAAGATTACCGCTCCTTCTGCCATCAATGCCCAGGACATTATGGTATATGTATGCACCAAGGATGGGGCATGGATATATGTCCCTGATGGCAACTCGCTTAAGAAGGTGAGCGACAAGGACTTGCGTCCTGCTGTTGCCGGACGTCAAGAGTCTGTTGCCGTTGCACCCGTTTGTCTTGTACTTGTAAGCGACCGCACAAAATTTGGCGACCATGCCAATGCTGCCGATATGATGGGAGCCGTGGATGCCGGATATGTTTCGCAGAACATCTGTCTTGCATGCACTGCCCTCGGTCTTGCCACTGTGCCCAGAATGTCGATGGACAAGGAGACACTCGCCAAGGAACTGAACCTCGACGAGAACAAGACTCTTATCATCAATCATCCCGTAGGCTATGAGAAGTAATTGAAAAAGCTATACTGATAACTCCTCTAAATCGTATGTTTTTTATGAGATTTAGAGGAGTTATCTTTGTTTTATTAATAAAATGATGTATTGGGTTTTATTTCAGAAGAGACTTATTTGCACTGAATCTTAATCATGGTGAATGAGTAAGGGGCAAGTTCGAGTGTCATGTTCTTCTTTACCTTTATCTGTGTTGTTACAGGCGCGATGGGCTGTGAGTCGAAATTGTTTTCGTCTTCCGGCTGTCCGCTGAGAGTAACCTGTGTTGCAAGAGGTTTCATGCCGCTGAAACGTGAGAGGTTAACCTTTGCAGTCTTTGTGTTTGCAGTGGCGTTGCAGACCTTCACAAACAGTTCGCGGGTCTTTGTGTTGAGTACCACGCTCTGCTCCTGAAGCATTCCTTCGCCTTCCGACTTGTCGGGATTGTCGATAGTCACGCAGTTGCCGTAGTAGTAGTTACCGGCTGACTCGCCAAACATCTTCTGCACATAGTAGCTGCAAGTAGGATATACGCGTGAGTTGTCGTAGTAGATGAGGTCTGGGTTCCACTGTGTGCCGTTTTTGCGGGCAAGCAGCGGTGCGTATGATGTCATGCATACAACATCGCCGTTGCGCTCTACATGGAGCAGGTAGAGAGCCTCAGACAGGGCATCGATAAGTTTCTTGTCCTTTGCGGCATATTCGCCAAGGTATACCTTGGTCTTACGGTCGCGTGGATAGCTGTCGTACTGGCGAGACTTCTGGAAGTATTCGCGTGGCTCGTAGTAGTGCTCGTCGAGTATAGGCATTGCCAGTTCTTCAGCTATTCGCCAGCCGTTGTCGTAGTCAGGATTGCCCTTGTGTGAACCTGGGCCTGCTGTTCCTACGATGATGATTTCGGGATGTGCCTTTGTCACGCGCTCGTAGATGTACTTGAAACGCTCCTCAAACTCTGGAGATATGCGCTCCTCGTTGCCTATGCCAAGATATTTGAGGTTGAATGGAGCTGGATGGCCTGCTTCTGCACGCACTTTTCCCCACTTTGTGTCTACACCGCCGTTTGCCCATTCAATGAGGTCGAGAGCCTCGTTCACCCATTCGTCCATCTGTGCCATGGCAATGGTGTCCTGTGCCTGGTCTTTCATTCCCCAACCACCGTTGGTGCCTTGGCAGCTCACACCGCATGGAAGTATTGGCAGCGGCTCCATGCCCATGTCTTCGCAGAGCTGGAAATACTCGTGATAACCTATTTCCATTGACTGGTGGTAGCCCCAGGTGTTCTTCAGTTGCTTGCGCTGATGCTTCGGGCCTACGGTGAGCTTCCAACGATAAGTGTTCCAGAAACCATCTCCGCCGCCGTGTACCACACAGCCTCCAGGGAAGCGCATGAAGCGCGGATGGATGGCTTCGAGGGTTTCGGCAAGGTCTTTGCGTATGCCGTGGCCATGGTAGGTGTCTTGTGGCATGAGCGACACTTGGTCTACGTCCATCACACCTGTCTTGAGTGCGAGTATCTGAAGCACTGCAGTGTTACAGTCTTTTGTGGCAGTGATGGTGGCAGAATACTGTTTCCACTGGTTGCCGCTAACGGTTACAGTGGCTTCTCCCAGAACGTTCGGGTCTTTGCCCCATCCTGTGGGTTCGGCAATGACTATGCGTACGGGCGTGTCGGCTCCTTCCACGTTGCGTGCGAAGAAAGAGAAATCGTATTTGGCGCCTGCCTTGATGGTCATGGCGTCGAATCCGTCGTTCTGAATACCGAAGCCTGTCCATCCGGTATAGTCATAGTAATGGCCTACACGCTCGATGTTGAGGCGCATGTAGTTGGGATTGTTTGGATGAAGAGGTTGCTGCTGCTTTGCTTCGAGGAAGCCTAAGGAATGTCCGGGACGTATGGTGCGCCATGCTGTGCCTGGGCCCCAGCCGTCGCGGTCGGAAGGTGAATACTCGAACGACCCGTTCTGAACGAGTTGTGCGTTAAGTCCGCCGTCGGCAGAATTGTTGATGTCCTCGAAGAAAATACCGATAAGCTGGTCGCTTATCTGCTTGCCTCCTGACGGGGCTTTCATTTGTTTCTGGGCGGAGACACCCAGGGCTGAAGCCAACAATAGGGCTCCGAAGAAATAGCGTTTATTCATTTCAAAATAGTTTTAGTTAGTAAATATCTGTTGAAAAGGTTGGCGGCTGCCGTTCGAAAAAGAATAGCAGCCGCCTGAAGAGAGGTGTTACCTTATATATTAATAAGGTGGAATAGAGTCTTATTCTTCTTCCTTAATCTTGCGGCCCATAGTGCGGAAGGCGATAGGAGCTGCAATGAAGATGGAAGAGCATGTACCGAAGACAACACCGAGAATCATAGCGAACGAGAAGCTGCGGATGCTGTCGCCACCAAGGATGAAGATGCAAAGGAGCACTATCAAGGTGGTTACAGAGGTGTTGATGGTACGAGCCAGAGTCTGGTTCAGCGAATCGTTGAACACTTGCTGGCGGTCACGCTTCGGGAAGAGGTTGAAGTTCTCGCGGATACGGTCGAACACAACCACCTTGTCGTTGATAGAGTAACCGATAACGGTAAGGATGGCACCGATGAATG
>CALZAP010000188.1 GCA_945614335.1 uncultured Prevotella sp. | reverse complement strand
TGACCCGCCTCCGAGAAGGTTTGTCATGTGCGACCTTACGTTTATGTCGTCGCTGTAGTCGTCGAGTCCTTGTTTCGGACTGTACACCTCGTATGGCATTCCTGCCCATTGCGCATAGTATCTCGCCCCTTCCAGACATCGTGGCATTCCGCTTGTAACGCCTCCCCTTTCAATGTTTCCCATTCCGCCGCCAAACCTTACGGCATCGGCTGTCACCACGCCCTTCCTGTGTTTGCTCTGCGATGTGAGCACCACTCTGTTAAACTCGTTTGAGCCTTTGTCGAAGTCGAATGTGCCGAGGTAGACCCAAGTGCCGCCGCCCATTCTCTGGTTCACCTTGAATGTTGTTTCCTGTCCCTTGTGCCATACGGTGTAAGTAGCGTCGTCGATGCTTTTCTTCACCGTCTGATAACTTACGTATACGGCATATCGACCCTCTTCGGGAAAAGAAGGCTGGTATGATATGATGTTGTATCTCTTAGTGCTTCTTGTGGTATAGCTCATTCTGGCCGTTCCTGCCTCGAATGGGTTTTCGTTGTCGTGGTATATGCCTTCGTGGCGTGCAAATCCGCGTTCGGCAGCTGTTGTCCAGTGTCCTTTGGCTTCAGCCTCAATGTATTCCGTAGGAGCGTGTTGCCAGTCGTTGTCCACGATAATCTCGTTAGCCTGCCAGTCTCTCTCCCTTGGTGTAAACACTACGGCACCTGCGTTTTCGAGCATTGGCATGAGATATGGCACCACGATGGTTTGTGTGAACAAGTCTTCGTTGGTGCAGAAGAGGTTTGGTCTTTGCCATTTCCACTTGCCCTTTTTAGCGTCGTAGTATCTTCCGTGGCTTGCCCATAGGGCAATATGCCTGTTGTATAGTCCTTTTGAAATCCTGTAAGGCATTGAGACGTCTTTCACCCAAGGTTCTCCGTTGTAGTCGATGTTTGCCCACAATCCTTTGTGCCCTTGCGCTTTTAAGTTCAAAGCCGCGAGGACTATACCTATTATAAATATAATTCTATGTCTTGTCAAATCTATGGAGTTCAAGGAGTTTAAAGGAGTTAAAGACAATAGCCTTTTCGCTTCCTTTCTGGAGTTTTCCCGGCTTGGACATTCGTCTTTAACTCCCCCAATTAGAGGTATATTCGTTTGTCTCATTTTTTGTTTTCCGTCTCTGTGGAATGTGTGTCGTGTGGTATTTCTAAAGTGCGAAATTCGCCGGAATCTTTCCCTTGAAGTCTTTGTAATAGTCCTTCACTTCCGCCATTTGCTTCTCCACGTCTCCGTTTGGAATTATGGTTTTCCTGCAGACGATGATTTTTTTCTCGAAGTCAATGCCGTAGAGAAGGATTGGCAGATTGGCTTTTTGTGCAATGAAGTAGAAGCCCTTTTTCCATTCCGGGTTTGCCGACCTTGTACCTTCCGGAGTCACTGCGAGGTGGAAGGTCTTCATGTCCCTTGCTGTCTGTGCGAGGTTGTCGGTCATGCTCGTGTGCTTCGACCTCCATACCGGTATTCCCCCGAGCTTTCTCATCATTATTCCCACAGGCCAGAAGAACCATTCCTTTTTCATGAGGAAGTTACAGCTAATGTCTTCAGCACCGGCGTATAGCTGTCCGATGATGAAGTCCCAGTTGCTGGTATGCGGTGCGATGCAGATGATATACTTGTCGGGGTGATTTTCCGTGACATCAGTTTTCCATCCCATCTTTTTGTAAAGCATCCAGCGGCAAAACGATTTCCACATTGTCAGTTGAGATTTGTTATATGGTCAATCACCTCCAGTGTGTCGTTGTTGAACGCCTCGATGAGATTGTTGAAGTATACCTTCGGCTTCATGCCCGGCTCCACGTGCGAAACACGCCTTATGTAGTCGTTTCTCATTTTGAGGATATTGTTGATTATCGCCACCACATTCTCCTCAGCCGGTTTCGATTCATAAAGAGACACAGCCACTGCCTCGGCTGCCAAGTCAGTGCAAATATTGTTGATCACTCTTTTCAGTTCTTTTCTTTTTGCCATGATTATTATTGTTAAAAGATTATTGTTTTTGAATTTTCGGAGGTAAAGTTAAGCAAAATATTCGAAATAGAACATATTTCATATCAAAAAAATATTAAAAAGTTGTTTTTCGCCCGATTTCTTTCTTATTTTTCGGCAAAAAGTGTTACTTTTGCAGATGAAAACGCGTAGACGTTAAACAATTTTATAATTAATACATATATTTTGCTACTTATGGAAAAAAGTGCTTTGCAGATTGCACGCGCTGAATATCAGCCAAAATTGCCAAAGGCTTTGCGTGGTGCATTGAAGGTTGTGGAGGGTGAGCCCACACAGTCAGTTGCAGACCAGGAAGAGGTTCAGAATCTCTTCCCTAATACTTATGGTATGCCGTATCTAAAGTTTGAACCTACAGACGGCGAGGCAACATCGGTTGCCATCAATGTCGGTGTTATTCTCTCCGGCGGACAGGCTCCTGGCGGTCACAATGTAATCTCTGGATTGTTCGACGGTATCAAGAAGCTCAATCCCGAGAACCGCCTCTATGGATTCATCCTCGGTCCTGGAGGTCTTGTTGACCATAACTATATGGAACTCACTGCCGACATCATCGACGAGTACCGCAACACCGGTGGTTTCGACATCATCGGCTCAGGCCGTACAAAGCTTGAGAAGCAGGAGCAGTTCGACAAGGGTCTCGAAATTCTCAAGGCTCTCGACATCAAGGCTCTCGTCATTATCGGTGGCGACGACTCAAACACCAATGCCTGTGTGCTTGCTGAGTATTACAAGGCTATCGGTGCCGGCGTACAGGTTATCGGATGCCCGAAGACTATCGACGGCGACCTGAAGAACTCAGAAATCGAGACTTCGTTCGGTTTCGACACCGCCACAAAGGTTTACTCTGAGGTGATTGGCAACATCATGCGCGACTGTAACTCTGCCAAGAAATACTGGCACTTCATCAAGCTCATGGGTCGTTCTGCTTCTCACGTCACTCTCGAGTGCGCCCTTCAGACACATCCAAACATCACGCTCATCGGTGAGGAAGTGGAGGCAAAGAACCAGACTCTCGACGATGTTGTTACATACATTGCCGATGCAGTGGCCGACCGTGCCACCCGTGGCATGAACTATGGCGTGGTGCTCGTTCCAGAGGGACTCATCGAGTTCATTCCTGCCATCAAGAAGCTCATTGCCGAGCTCAACGACATGCTCGCCGCCAACCAGGCCGACTTCGACATGATTGCCGACGACAAGAAGATTGACTATGTGCTTAAGCACCTCTCAGAGGAGAACGCAGCCATCTTCAAGAGCCTTCCTATCTCAGTGTCTCGCCAGCTCGCACTGGAGCGCGACCCACACGGCAACGTACAGGTATCGCTCATCGAGACCGAACAGCTTTTGGCCGAGATGGTAGGCAAGAAACTCGCACAGTGGAAGAAAGACGGTCTCTTCAGCGGTAAGTTCTCTACCCAGCACCACTTCTTCGGCTACGAAGGCCGTTGTGCAGCTCCGTCAAACTTCGACGCCGACTACTGCTACTCTCTCGGTTTCAACGCCTCTATGCTTATCGCAGCTGGCAAGACCGGTTACATGTCGTCAGTGAAGAACACCTCAAAGCCTGTTGACGAGTGGGTTGCCGGTGGTATTCCAATCACTATGATGATGAACATGGAGAAGCGTAACGGTCAGATGAAGCCCGTTATCCGCAAGGCTCTTGTAGAGCTCGACGGCAAACCATACAAGTACTTTGTGGCACACCGCACAAAGTGGGCTCGTGAGACAGAGTTCGTATATCCTGGACCAATCCAGTACTTTGGCCCAGCCTCAGTATGCGACCAGCCTACCAAGACTCTGATCCTGGAGCAGGCGTAAGATTTTAATGAGGAGTGAGGAGATTGAAGATTGAAAATTGGAGATTGAAGAATCACTTAGGGCTTTGCCCGGTATTCTCACTCCTCTCTCCTCTCTCCTCTCTCCTCACTCCTCATTCCTCACTCCTCTCTCCTCATTATCTCCACATGCCATCATCCAACCGCAAACCCAAGAAACGCACATATAGCAGTCCTGTACGCCGGAAGAAACCTGGCGTGCTCATCCGTCTGTTGCAG
>CALZAP010000187.1 GCA_945614335.1 uncultured Prevotella sp. | reverse complement strand
GAATATCGACACCAACACCACGTTTGCAGCAGAGGTTTACACCTTGACTGGAGTAAAGGTGGCAACTGGTGTGACAACGACAAGGGCCACATTGCAGAAAGACTTGAAGTCATGCGGTCTGGCTAACGGCACGTACATTGTGCGCTCAGGAAAGAACAGTTTCAAGATTTCGTTCTGATTCTGAGCTTTCACCAACAGATAATAACACAGAGGCACATAGATTTACATATCTTTGTACCTCTGTGTTTTTTTATTGTCAAATTATCAGTAAAACATTTGGTCGTTAGAAAAATAAGCACTACTTTTGCATAAAAAAATAAATTATGATGAAAAAAGAATTATTACACCTTGTGGCATGTATCTTGGTTTTAATGCCATTGTCTGTTTCACATGTTGCCGCTCAGGGCAATGAAACCCGTGACGAAGGAGAACTCAGTGAGGACTCCGTAGTAAATATAATCGCATATTTTTCCAAGAATGACACTCTGACTTATGTATACGATTACCAAGAAATGAGTGTAGTCAACGAAGACACTGTTTCTGTTCGGAAACTGTCACGTGACATATCGATTGTCGTGACCGATTCAACAGAAAATGGTTACAAGCTTGAAATGATCAGTACGGATATACAGGCTGATAAGAACATCAAAAAATCTTTCTTCGAGAAGAAATTCTTTGAATGCATCAAGGGAGAGAAAGTCATAGTGAAACTTGACGAGTATGGAGCGCTTCAAGGCATATCCAACTGGAAAGAACTCTACGACAAGGCCAAGACTTTGTTGAATGACGAAGCAAACACCACAGACAAGGAAACACTAAAAGGCTTAAAAAGAATGTTTGACAATACCATCAACAGCGAACAAGGCATGATGGGAATGTTCCCGGAGCTTGACTTGCTTTTCGGAAGTCATGGAATACAGGTCAAGGTTGGAGAAAACAATTTCGTTGATTCAGTATCGAGCGAAATACCTGTTACATACAAGTATATTGCCTATAATGACTATGAGGAAGACGGCACGTATGCAGGGTGTTTCACCATGGCACTTAGTGAAACCGTTATTCCTAAAGGGCAGTTTGCCGGCCTGTTGGCAAGAGGATTGTCAAATGTTGGCTTTGGAAAAGAGAAGAAAATAGAAGGCTCTATAGGCGAATTTTTCAATAAGGAATTGGATGGAGATGTGGACATAAAAGGATACGAGTCAAGGGAATATTATTTTGTAGGCTGGCCACGTAAGACCGTAACAATTAGGGATTCCGGTACAGGAAACAACAGGAGCATAACAGCCCGTAGGATTTCATGCACAAGCTATTCATTGTTTAATTATTAGAGTTTGTTGTAAATGCAATAAAGATAGCATACTCGAAAGATATGATGGAAAAGAAAACAAGAAAGGACGGACTGAAACGGGCATTCCTGTTCTACGCCTTGTCGGCCATGACAGCCGCCGTGATGTTTGCCTGCTTTATGCAGTCAAGCAGTGTGAAGGAGGTGATGGACTTGGAGGGCTGGGTGTTTTTCGCTGCCTCGTGTCTCAGCCATGCCTCGCAGATAATGTTGCCATCGTTTTTGGTGTCGGCCCTGCTTGTTTGGTGTCGGCTGTCTCGCACTGCAAACATTGTGCAGGCAGTGCTTACTGCCCTGACGCTCATACTCATCGACCTCGACAGCCAGGTGTACAGCATCTACCGCTTCCATATCAACGGCTTTGTGCTCAGCATGGTGTTTGGCGAGGGCGCCTCACAGATATTCACCTTCGACACCCAGCTCTACGTGAAGGAGACGTTGAGGCTCTTGGGAGTGTTCGGGGCGTTGACTTGCCTTTGTGCCTATGTGGCACGGATAGTATACCGCAGGCGAGGAAAGGCGTATGCCCTGCCCGTGGCTCTTTCGTTTGTTGGCT
The DNA here is from genome assembly GCA_945614335.1 of uncultured Prevotella sp. Taxonomy (GTDB): domain Bacteria; phylum Bacteroidota; class Bacteroidia; order Bacteroidales; family Bacteroidaceae; genus Prevotella. The sequence goes on along the minus strand of CALZAP010000187.1, from coordinate 2,226 downwards.
GCACGCTGTTTGCACACCTGTGGCATATCTACGCCTCGTTTAAGCAGCACCAGTCTGTTACCAAGAGTGCCATGCTCCTGCCTTACTATTTTCCAACTACCGCCAACGGACTTATGTTTGACCTGGGCATGGTGCCGCCGGAGAGCTACCAGAACATGGCGGACAGCAGGCAGAGTTCTGACGTGAGCTATCCGTTGAATCCGCTCGACACCGTGACACCGCAGTCGCTGCCAAATATTGTGGTGATTGCCGTGGACTCATGGAACCGACGTGCATTGACTAATGAGTGCATGCCAAACGTGTATAAGTATGCCACTGAAAACCAGTGGTTCACCAACCATCTTAGCTCGAGCAACGGAACTCGAAGCAGTATCTTCGGCCTCTTTTTCGGACTGTCGTGCTACTACTGGGAGTCGTTTGAGCCAAGCCATATCCAGCCCCTGCTCATCGACCGTCTGCTGCAGTTGGGCTACCATTGTCAGGCTTATCCGAGTGCGACGCTGCTTGAACCGCCTTTCGCTAAGGTGGTGTTTGGTAATGTAAAGGGCTTGAACGTCAGCACTCCGGGCGACAACACGTTCGACCGCGACTTGAAGATAACGGAGATGGTTGTTGCCGACATGAAGAAGCGCGACAAGAGCAAGCCTTTCTTCTCGTTTGTGTTCTACGACCTTCCCCATAGCTTCGAGCTGTCGAAGGAGCAGAATGTCCCATTCAAGCCGGCATGGGACTACGCTGACTATACCCGACTGAACAACGACCTCGACCCGACACCCTTCTGGAATCTATATCGCAACTGCTGCTATCAGGACGACAAGATGATAGGACGGGTGTTGAAAGCCATTGACGACGAGGGATTGGCAGACAACACTATTGTCGTAATTACCGGCGACCATAGCCAGGAGTTTAACGAAAACCACCGCAACTACTGGGGACACAACAGCAATTTCTCAATCCACCAGACTGGAGTGCCGTTGGTGTGCCATTTTCCCGGGCAGTCAGCCGCCCGCCATAACTATCGCACCACACATTATGACGTGGTGCCGACGCTGATGCATGACTACCTTGGAGTGAGAAATCCCGTAGACGACTATTCTATGGGAAAGCTTCTCAACGACTCAACGCCAAGGCTATGGCATATCGTGGGCAGCAACCTCAACTATGCTTTCATCATAGGTGGCGACACCATACTTGAGAAGAAGGCTGAGGGGGCACTGGAGGTTTATGACGCAAGGATGAAGCCTGTGACTGACTTCAGGATGCCGGTGAAGGAGTTTGACCAAGCCGTAAAGGAGCTAAACCGGTTTTTTAAGAAGTAAGGAGTTCAGGGAGTTGACCACATGCGAACCAACGGTCACTGGCCGAAGGGAAAAGTAAACTTGAATAAAGAATATGAAGAAAAGAGCAATATATCTCATAACGCTGTACGCAATGCTGATAGCAGTGTTCGTTTTACAGAAAACAGCATTCATGCTGGTCGACATGCCCGACGACAAAAGCTATGGCATGGGCGACTGGTGGAATGTTGTGGTGAACGGCCTGCTGCTCGACATACCGATGGCAGGCTATCTCACAGCTCTGCCGCTGCTCTTTGTCACGGCAAGCGCATGGGTGAAGAAGGCTGTGCCGCTGAGGCGCATAGCCACACCTTATTTTATTATAGTGGCAATGGTGACAGGCATAATCTTCATTGCCGACATGGCTCTCTATCCGTTTTGGCAGTTTAAGCTCGACGCGCTCGCCTTAAGCTATCTTGAGTCGCCGCAGGGAGCATTTGCCAGTGTGTCTGTAGGATTTGTAGTGGTAAGGCTTCTCTTGATTTGTGTCGTGGTGGCTCTTATGGCATGGTTGCTCGTGAAGATAACACCCTCTGTGCTACAGCCCATGGCGAAAGCAAGTCGTCGCGTAGCGTTCACTGTAGCCGTGATAGTGTGTCTTCCTCTTTATGTCATTTCGATAAGAGGTGGAGTAGGGGAGTCTACAGCCAACATCGGCAAGGTATACTTCTCCGACGACACATTCCTCAACCATGCCGCCATCAACCCCACCTTCAGTCTTATCTATTCGCTCGACAAAACCACCGATTACGCCAGCGAATTCAACTACTTCAGCGAGGAAGAAAGGAAGAGCATCATCACCTCCCTCCTCCCTCCCCCCTCCTCTCTCCCCACTCAACACTCCTCTCTCCTCACTCAACACTCCTCTCTCCTCACTCAACACTCCTCT